>DIYE01000304.1 GCA_002428885.1 Alphaproteobacteria bacterium UBA6062 | reverse complement strand
ATTTTGCCTGAGGAAGCCGTTGAGATTATGTCGGATTCCGGGCTGCGCGGGCTTGGCGGTGCCGGTTTCCCGGCGGGTCGCAAATGGGGTTTTGTCAGCTCCTATCCTGGCCCGCGACTGATGACTGTGAACGGTGATGAAGGAGAACCGGGCACTTTTAAGGACCGTTGGTGGCTGGAACATCAGCCGCATCGTATGATCGAAGGAGCTCTGATAGCCGCCCATGTGGTCGGTTGCGAACGCATTTATGTCTATATGCGGGATGAATATGCAGGTGTTTTGCAGATCCTGCGCCGGGAATTTGATCTTGTGAATGCTTCAGGACTGGCTGATCACGCACCGTTGGAATTACGCAGAGGCGCAGGGGCTTATATCTGCGGCGAAGAAAGTGCGATGATCGAGTCTATCGAAGGCAAAAGAGGCATGCCACGTCATCGCCCTCCCTTCATTGCAGAAGTCGGTCTTTTCGATTGCCCGACTCTCAATCACAATATTGAAACCGTTAGCTGGATTCCCGATATTCTGAAAAACGGTGCAGACTGGTTCTCCTCTCAGGGCTGGAGCGAAGAGCATAACGGTTTGCGGTCCTACAGCGTTTCGGGCCGTGTTAAAAATCCGGGCGTCAAACTGGCACCTGCCGGTATTCCGCTGGAGCGATTGATTGAAGATTATTGCGACGGTATGGCGGATGGTCACAGCTTCAAGGCTTTTTTCCCCGGCGGGGCATCCGGTGGGATCTTTCCGGCCTCCATGGCAAATCTGCCTATGGATTTCGGATCTTTTGAACCTCATGGCGGTTTTATCGGCTCCCACGCGGTGGTTATCCTGTCGGACCAGGACAGTATTCGGGATGCCGCCCTTAACACGATGCGTTTTTTCAAGCATGAAAGCTGTGGCCAGTGTACTCCCTGCCGGTCCGGAACGGAAATGATGGTCAGGCTGCTGGAGGACAGTGTAACCGACCATGAGCTGTATTCCCGACTGATGATGGTTATGGGGGATAGTTCCATTTGCGGTCTCGGCCAGGCGGCATCCAACTGCGTCAAACATCTTATGAAGTATTTTCCGGAGGAAATGGCATGAGCCTCGTAGAAGAAGACATCAGAACAGGCACTGTTACCTTTACTCTGGATGGTCAGGACGTTACGGCCGGTGAGGATGAAACCATCTGGCAGGTCGCAAAACGGGTTGGAACGAAGATCCCTCATTTATGCTGGAAAGATGCTCCCGGATACCGGGCTGATGGTAACTGCCGGGCCTGCATGGTCGAGGTGGAAGGGGAACGGGTTTTAAGTGCTTCCTGTGTTCGCAAACCCAGTAACGGCATGACGGTTCATACGGCCAATGAACGGGTCGAGACCAACCGAAAGCTCGTCTTTGAATTGCTGGCAGCCGATATGCCGGAGCGGAATCAAAGCCCTGATCCGGAATCGGCTTTTTGGCAGCAGGCGGATATCGCCGGATTAGAGAAGACGCCCTTTCCCGGAGGCAGGCCCGGAGCACAGAAAGATGTGCCGGTCGATTCAATCTTTCATGATGCTTCTCATCCGTCAATCGCCGTTAATCTGGATGCCTGCATTTCCTGTGGCCTGTGCGAGCGGGCTTGCCGGGAAGTCCAGGTGAATGATGTCATTGGAATGAGCCATCGGGGAATGAACTCTGTCCCGGCTTTCGATATGAATGATCCTATGGGATTGTCCTCCTGCGTTGCTTGCGGTGAATGCGTTCAGGCCTGCCCGACTGGTGCGCTGATGGAGAAAACCCTTCTGGATGAGGCTGCTGTTAAACGAGAGATTTTCCCTGATCGCGTTGTTAAAAGCCTGTGCCCCTTCTGTGGCGTGGGCTGTCAGACAGAAATTCATATGAAGGATAACGACATCGTCAAAGTCGATGGCAGGCAGGGGCCAGCCAATCGGGGCAAGCTTTGCGTCAAGGGTCGTTTTGGCATGGATTACGTGATGTCGCCTGACCGGCTGACAAAGCCGTTGATCCGTCGGGAAGAGGTACCCAAGACGGCGGATGTGAACCATAAGAGCTTTAAGCTGGAAGAGGTCTTTCGGGAAGCCACTTGGGAAGAAGCCATGTCTCTTGCCGCCTCGGGCTTTAATAAGCTTCTGCAAGAAGAGAGTAGTGCTGCATTGTGTGGCTTTGGATCTGCAAAGGGCAGTAACGAAGAAGCCTATCTGTTCCAGAAACTGATCCGTCAGGGATTTGGCACCAATAATGTAGATCACTGTACGCGTTTATGTCATGCCTCCTCTGTCGCCGCTCTGATGGAAGGCGTTGGTTCTGGTGCGGTATCGGCGCCTTTCACCGCCGCAGATGATAGTGACTGTATTATAGTAATCGGTGCGAGGCCGGAGCAGAACCACCCGGTAGCGGCTACCTATTTCAAGCAAGCTGCTCAGCGGGGAGCGAACTTGATTATCATGGACCCGCGCAAGCAGGGACTGATGCGGCATGCAACACACCCGGTAGTATTCAAGCCGGGACGGGATGTGGCGATGCTCAATGCCATGCTGAATGTCATCATCGCAGAGAAACTCTATGATGAGCAATATATCCAGGCCAACGTTGATGGTTTTGAGGCGCTCCGGGAAAAAGTGAAAGAGTTCACACCGGAAGCTATGGAACCGGTCTGTGGGGTTGAAGCCGATTATTTGCGGGATATTGCCCGCACCTATGCGACATCGGAAAGATCTATTATTTTCTGGGGAATGGGGATTAGTCAGCATGTTCATGGCACAGATAATAACCGTGGGCTGATTGCTCTTGCCCTGATTACAGGGCATGTGGGCCGTCCTGGTACGGGACTGCATCCCTTGAGGGGACAGAATAACGTCCAGGGAGCCTCAGATGCCGGACTGATCCCCATGGTGTATCCTAACTATCAGTCGGTGGAGGATGTGGATATCCGGTCCGGCTTTGAAGATATGTGGGGACGTCTGCTGGATCCGGTCAAAGGTCTGACCGTGGTTGAAATCATGCACGCCATTCAACATGGCGATATCAAGGGCATGTATGTGATGGGGGAGAATCCGGCGATGTCGGACCCGGATCAGAAAAATGCACGGGATGCCCTGTCCCGGCTGGATCACCTCGTGGTTCAGGATATCTTCATGACAGAGACCGCCTGGTTTGCGGATGTCATTCTTCCGGCCTCGGCACATCCTGAGAAAACGGGTACCTTTACCAACTCAAACCGGCAGGTCCAGATCAGTCATGCTGTCCGGCAGCCTCCCGGTGAGGCGCGGCAGGATTGGGAACTGATTGTCGATCTGGCCAATCGGTGCGGCCTGGACTGGTCCTATGACGGTATTCATGACGTTTATTCGGAAATGGCCAGCGTCATGCGCAGCCTGGATAATATCTCCTGGGAGAGACTGGAGAGCGAAGGGTTTGTCTGCTATCCGGCCAAGTCCCAAGACGGACCGGGGGAGGAGATCATTTTCTATTCCGGCTTCCCAACACCGACCGGCCGTGCGAAAATCGTTCCGACAGAACTGGTGCCGCCTGACGAATTACCCGATGAAGATTTTCCATTGGTTCTTACAACAGGCAGGATGCTTGAACACTGGCATACGGGCGCTATGACAAGCCGGGCAAAAGCGTTAAATGCGCAGGAACCTGAAGCCGTTGTTTCCATGCATCCGAAAGATATTGGAAGAATGGGTTTCACGCGTGGTCAGAAAGTAATGGTCGAAACCCGAAGAGGAGAGGTAACGCTGACTCTGAGGGCTGATCGGGATGTGACACCGGGAATGTTGTTCATGCCGTTTTGCTTTACAGAAGCACCGGCTAACTTTCTGACAAATCCGCAACTTGACCCGTATGGCAAAATTCCGGAGTTTAAGTTTTCCGCAGCACGTATTCGCCAGGCTTAAAGACCCTGAGAAGGACAGGGCTGCAAACGAAAGAGGAAACTTGAGGCAGCTCGCCTCAAGTTTCCTCAGCCTGAACACGCCCAAAGTTAAGGCGTTCCATAATCGGGGTGTCTGAAAATTTGAACAGGTCGAATTGTGTTTCCGATTGTAGTGACCAGGGGACCCAGGAGGGAATGACGAACATGTCACCAAGATCCAACTTGTGCGTGACACCGTCGATAACAACGGCTCCGCGGCCTTCAAAAACCTGATAAACATTTGAACCTACCTCACGGCGAACGGCAGTCTCCACACCGGGGCGCAATCTGTGAAATTCGCAGCGGATGGTGGGCATGACATCCCCTCCCGTAGTCGGATTGACATATCGGATAGCAGCATGACCTGGTGCCGCTGTTACCGGATGTCCTTCTTCTTCAAGGGCAAGTTGCTCATCTAGAGCCCGGTTGGTGAACTCCCAGCGATAGGCGCCGATGGGGCTGCTGACCGTATTCTGCAATGCCGATAGTGGGCGAAGGCCCGGATGGCACCATAACCGTTCCCCGTTTGAAAATTCCGGTGTCCGATAATCCGTGACGGCATCATCGCCAAATTCAAAAAAACCCACATCATTCTGTTGACTAAAAGGGATGTCGAGGCCGTCAATCCAGGCCATGGGCTTGTCGGTGATATTATGATGACCATGGAAGCACCAGCCTGGCGTCAGTAATAAATCGCCGCGAGACATCCTGACCGGATCGCCGTTTACCACGGTCCAGACACCTTCACCTTCAATTACAAAACGGAACGCGTTCTGGGAATGGCGATGCTCAGGCGCGGTCTCTTTTGGCCCCAGATACTGAATGGCTGCCCACAAGGTCGGACTGATATAGGCATTGCCGCCAAGTCCCGGATTGGCGAGACCAAGAGCCCGTCTTTCACCGCCCCGTCCCACTGGCACCAGATCACCTGATTTTTCTGCCAACGGCAGGAGTTTTGACCATTTCCAGATATGCGGAACCGCTTTCGGTTTGGGGTGAACCGGCATGAGATCTCCAAGCTGGGTCCACAGAGGGATCAGATTCTCTTCCTCAAACCCTTTATAGAGGGCTCGAAGCTCCGGCGTATCTTCCGGCTGCATGGCATGCTGTGTTTCTTTTTGATCCGGATTGTTATCCATTGTGATCTCCTCTTGATTGCCTTATTCAGGCCGGCTTGTTCAAACGGCGTCAGGCTGACGGGGCGGAGCGGCGCTCGCAAAAGCATCGATCCGGTCCAGTTCTTCAAAAATACGACGGATGGTCGGAAAGGGCTCCAAAGAGATGTCAAACCGCCGGTTATTCCAGACCTGGGCATACAGGCACAGGTCGGCGAGACCCGGGGTGTCGCCATGACAGAATTGACCCGTATAAGGACTGTCCGCGAGCATCTGTTCCAAGGGCTTAAATGTTTCTTGCACCCAATGACGGAACCAGTTTGCAACTGTTTCTTCCGACTGTCCCAGTTCTTTCTCCAGATATCCGAGGACCCTTAGGTTATTGAGCGGGTGGATTTCACAGCCGATCATATAGGCAACAGCTCTGACCCTGGCCCGACCTTCCGGATCCTGCGGTAGAAGCGCCGGTTCAGGATAGGTTTCATCCAGCCATTCGAGAATGGCCAGGGATTGAGTCAAAACACTGCCGTCTTCCCTTTCCAGAGCCGGAACCAGGCTTTGCGGATTGAGGGATTTAAAAGCTGGTGTCCGGGTTTCGCCTTTGCGCAGGACATAGGCGATATAGTCATATTCCAACCCTTTGAGATTGAGGGCCGCCCGCACCCTGACAGAGGTTGAGGAGCGGAAGAAATTATGGAGCTTTAATGTCATGGCATTACTCGCCCGGGCCGATTTCTGTTGTGAGGGTCCCTAGACCTTCAATGGTTACGGTACAGATGTCACCGACGTTAAGCGGCCCAACACCAGCCGGCGTTCCAGTCATGATCAGATCCCCGGGCTGAAGATGCATGGAGCGGGAGAGGATGGAGATAATTTCGGGCACAGACCAGATCAGTTCTTTTAAATTAGCATCCTGTTTGACCTCACCATTCACGGACAGGGAAATGCTGCCTTTGGAAGGGTGTCCAACGGATGCGATCGCGTGAGCCGGGCCAATAACGGCAGAGTGATCAAACGCTTTTCCCCAGTCCCAGGGACGTCCTTTTTCACGTGCTTCCAACTGCAGATCCCGCCTTGTCAGATCATTGCCGACAGCATATCCCCACACATGGTCAAGAGATTTTTCTTCCGGAATATTGCGCCCTGCCGTCCCGATCACGACCACTAATTCTGCTTCGTAATGGAAGTTTTGTGTCTCAGGCGGATAGGGAATGGTTTCCCGGTTTCCGACAACGGCATCGGCCGGTTTTGTGAAGAAAAAAGGTGGGTCGCGATCGGGGTTTTTCCCCATTTCCACTGCATGAGCCGCATAGTTCCGGCCAACACAGAAGATGCGGCGAACCGGGATGCGGGCGTCACTGTCGGCGACTGCGATGGTCGGTATAGGTGAGGGATTGAAAATATAGGACATTGAAGTTCCTTCCTGTTTTGGTTCAGGGGGTGTTGTAGGTGACAGGGCCGGATAGTCGGCGCGCACCCCAAAGGAGAGCGAGGGTTACAAAACCTGTGCCGTTAATCCAGACGGCAGCCTGTTGTCCGGCGATATCGGGCGGCAGGAGAAGGGCGATACCGGCAACGGCTGTTACTGCCCGCCCGACCAAACCAAGCGGACCGTGGAGCCAGCCGGTGAAGGCTGCGGACACTGCATAAACGCCAAGGATCGCGGTTGTAACGGCCATTGCAATCTCAACCGGCTCGCCGATCAGCAGAAGAGCCGGTGAAAAGACGAAAAGAAACGGGATGATATACGCTGTCCAGCCATAGCGCATCGCTTCGAGAGCGGTTGCCATGGGAGAGGCCTTTGCAATGGAGGCGGCGAAGAAGGCGCCGATCCCGATCGGGGGCGTAACCATGGACATCATGCCGAGATAGAAAATAAACAGATGCGCAGCGATAGGCTCGACACCGCTTTCAATCAGCGACGGCGCCACCAGAACCGCGAGCAGCAGATAAACGCCGACCGTCGGCATCCCCATGCCAAGAATAAGGCAGACAACCGCTGATATCAGCAACAGGGTCAGCAGGCTTCCCTGGCCGAGATCCACTAAAGCGAAGGTGGTAGCGAAGCCCAGTCCGGTAACGTTAAGAACGCCGATGATAAACCCGGCCGCAGCGGAGATCATGATGATTTCCGTGATGGAACGGCCTGTTTCTACAGCACTGTCCCAGAGGTTGCGTAAGGTCATCCTCGTTTTGCCGTAGCCCTTATAAAGACCAATGGCCAATGCCATAATACCGCCCCATAAGGCCGCGGTTTCAGCGCGCTGGTTGAGATAAAAAAGAGCGATGACGATGGCCGCGAAAGGCAGGATAAAGAACCAACCGCCGGACATAACCTTGGAGACAGGCGGTATCTCTTCTCCCTCAACCGGCCGGATGCCATGCTTGGCAGCATGCAGGTCTGCCTGGGTGAAAAGCGAGACATAATAGAGAAGGGCGGGAACGGCAGCAGCCACAACGATTTCAGAATAGGGTTTCTGCAGGATGTCAGCCATCAAAAAGGCGACAGCCCCCATCACCGGCGGTGCGATCTGGCCACCGGTGGAAGCGACGGCTTCTACGGCAGCAGCGGTCGTATTACGAAAACCGGAGCGGGTCATCAGCCGGATGGTCACAACGCCTGTCGCAACGATATTGGAAACGACAACCCCTGAAATAGAGCCGAACAGGCCGGAGGCAACAATGGAAATCTTGGCGGCACCACCCCGCCGGTGTCCCATGGTAGCGAGCGCAATATCGTTAAAGAAATCCGCCCCGCCGGATCTTAAAAGAAGCTGTCCGAAGAAGACAAAGGCGATGACGACGGTTGCTGCAACTTTTAACGTTACGCCCATCATACCGTTTGGATCAAACACCAGATACGGCGCCATACTGTCCAGGGAAACCTCCCGTGTCTGAAGGATACCGGGAACGAGATGACCGATCAGGCCATAGCCGCAGATAACCAGCACCACGACCACCAGAAGCCATCCGACAGACCGGCGCATTCCTTCCATTACCAGAAGGAAAAGCAGTCCGGCAATCATCAGGGTCTCTGTTGATGCTTCCAGTGTCCGGCCGACCAGCGATGGATAGGCGATCGTGATATAGACAGATAGCCCGAGCCCAAGGGCGGACAGGGTAAAATCAAGAACGGACGGCGGCAGGCCGGCAGCCCGGGAAGCCTTTCCTTTTCGGTAAATCAGGAAGACGAGCGCCAGACTTAGTCCCAGTATCAAAGCCAGGAACTGCTCCGTATAATAGGAAAATCCGAGTCTGGAACCCAGATCAGCCGCTTGCGAGATCGCAATCATTGTCAGGGTGCCGGCCAAAGCCGCCACAAGGATATTTGCGATCCTGTGGCGTGGTGTTTTTGGAACAGCGGTTTCTGTTGTGGACATACTACTCACCTGTCATCCTTTTCGCCGGATAGAGGGGAGCGATGTTTCGCTCCTCTCTGATTTTTGGACTTAGTTGGCAGGTGCTTTCTGAATACCGCGCTTTTCAAAGAAGCGGGCGGCGGCCGGATGATAGTCCAGTCCCGGATACTCTTTGTAAGCGGTCTTCAGATTAAGGGCGCGAAGCGGCGGATAGGCTTTGCCGATAGCGGCCGCCTGGTCGAAGATAACGGACAGGAATTTCTCGACCTGCTCGTCAGAGGCATGGCTGCCGGCCACCAGGATATTGTCCCAGGTAACGAACATCATGGGCTCTTTCACGCCAACGCGCGGTGGAGCCGGTTTAACCTCGGAAAAATAGAAAGCCGATCTGACGGCCTGGATTTTCTGAAGGGTTTTCTCATTGGCATCAATGGTCAGAAAGCGCACGCCTTTGACGGATGCGTCCACTTCGGCAACCTTTGGTCCGCCCACGGCAAAGAAAGCACTATCCACACGGCCGGACGCCATATCGTCTGAACCCCGGATCAGTTCCGGAACCGGGACTTTTTTCACGTCATCCCAGGACAGACCGCCTGCCGCCAGAATGGCAGTAATGTGGGAGCGGGCAATAGGAAAAGCATCCCAGCCGGAAGGAACGGAACGTCCTTTCAAGTCCGTGACGGATGTCATGCCGGAGCTTTCCTTAACATACAGACCAACCGGAAAAGGGTTGATGCGGGCCAGAACCCGCAAATTCGGCATGGCAGTTTTGTATTCGCCACTTCCCTGAACGGCGGAAATCACATCATTAACGTCATTCAGTGAAAATTCCGCCCGTTTATTCTGCAGGGCCTGCATCATCTGGGCATTGCCGCCATAAGGCTGAACAACCATTTTCATCTTCGCGGTTTCGCGGGCTTGTCCGGCCATCACGGAAGCCATGGTGTTCCAGACTGAACCTTGCGGCGGGGTGGTGATGGAACTGACCTGGGCAAGAGCGGTTCCGGCCGTCCACGATGTAAGCAGCGTGGCGGCAATAAGTGTTTTGAGTTTCATTTTTCTCTCCCTGAATCTGGCGCGCTTATGGATATTTTTGTGCGCACCATCTACTCCTGACGCGCCAGTGCCTGGCGGTCGATTTTGCCTGTCCCGGTTTTGGGCAGGGCATCCGTGTAATTGATAAGGCGAGGATACTTGTAAGGCTGCAGAACGGATTTCACGTAAGCCCTGAGTTTGTCACTCTGATCCTCTCCGGCCTGAACGCCGTCCCGCAATCTGACAACAGCTTTCAGGGTCATTCGGCGGTCTGCCATCTCATGAGGCAGAACGGCAGCTTCGTGAATATCCGGATGTTCGTTCAGGCAGCGCTCGACCTCAAGCGGCCAGACCCATTGCCCGGACACTTTGATCAGATCATCCACACGTCCCTGGAAATAATAGCACTCGTCCTGCTCAATAAAGAGGTCGCCCGTATGGATCCATTCTCCGCGCATGGTGTCTTCACTTTTGTCCGGACGGTTCCAGTAAAGCGGGGCGGAAGAGTCTCCTCTGACCAGCATAACGCCTTCTTCACCGGGCTTGACCGGATCGCCGTCTGGCGTCTCCAGTCGGATTTCATAGCCGGGAACGCGTTTTCCTGCGGCACCGATACGGTGATCCTCCAGGCTATTGGACAGATACACATGGAGCAGCTCCGTAGAGCCAAGACCTTCCGTCGGACCGTGGCCGACAACGGCTTTCCATTGATTGTAGACGTCCTCTGACAGGATTTCAGCGGCCGACATGGACTGGCGGAGGGAAGACAGGTCCCGCGTTTCAAGGCTTTTATCTTTTGCCAGCGCTGTATAGAGGGTCGGCAGGCCAAACAGAACTGTCGGGCGATAGGTTTCGATAATATCCAGGACAACATCGGGACGGGGCTGGCCCGCCAGCAGAACCGTTGTTGCCCCCACTGAAAACGGGAAGGTCAGGGCATTGCCAAAACCGTAGGCGAAGAAAATCTTCGGAATGGAAAAGCAGATGTCTTCCTTTTCGAGCTTCAGGACATGCTGGCCAAAGGATTGCTGGGTATAGGCCATATCATGATGCAGATGGACGATGCCTTTTGGCTTTCCGGTCGACCCTGAGGAATACATCCAGAAGGCCATATCTTCCGGCCCCGTGTCCGCGCAATCGAGTGCCTTGGCTTGATCGTTCAGGAAATCCGAGGTTGTCTGCTGCGCCTGGCCATCGCAATCACCGTTCACGACAATCACCTTTTGCAAACCGGTTTCGCCGAGAAGAGTGTCCGGCAGGTTGGACAGCAGATCCGCTTCACAGAGAAGATAGCGGGCTTCCATATCCTTGAAAAAGTAGGTCAGGATATCGGGCTTGGTTTGAGTGTTCAGCAGAACCGGGACAAAACCGGCGCGAACGGCACCGAAGAAAGCCGCCGGATAAACCGGTGTATCCTCCAAAAAGAAAGCAATACGCTCACCCCGTTTCAGGCCCGCTGACGTAAAGGCATTGCCCCAGCGGGCGGCTTCTTCAATCAACTCCCGATAGGTCAGGTTGCCGGCCGGTCCGGTGAGGGCCGTTTTGTCCGGATTGCGGTCCAGGTTATCCCAGAGGATTGCTGAACAATTAGGGTGAGCAGCCCTGTCAAAGCCGATTTCCTTGGTAGCCGGTGTCGTCAGGCTAACCGGATCTGTGAGACCGGTTCCGGTCGCTTCTTTTTCCGCTTCATATCGGCGGGCGAATTCAGGAGCGATGACACGCAGACGTTCCTGATCAACCCGGCCGGATCGGGTAATGTAGTCATAGGCAAAATCGACGGGTTTAAGCGCCATCTTCTGTCCGAAATCTTCATACCAGGTGGCCGATGTGTTGGCGGCATCGACAATCTTCCGGGCAATAGGCGGGCGGTTATTCTGATAAGACGCCAGCGCCTCATCCATATCATCGAATGTAGCTAAGGCGTCCACAAGAGCAATGGCATCTTCCATGGCCAGCCGGGTGCCGGAGCCGATGGAGAAGTGCGCGGTGTGCACGGCATCTCCCATCAGGGCATAGCGCCCGGCGACCCAGTTTTTGCACCAGAGGCGCGGGAACTGCCGCCACATGGATTTATTGGTGATGAGGGAAGCGCCCTCCAGAACATCTTTGAAAATCTCTTCGCAGTGCCTGGCGCTTTCTTCTTCGCTCAGGTTCGCGAAATTATACGCTTCAAAGGTCTCGTGATCACATTCGACGATAAAGGTGCTTTTATCGGGTGAATACCGGTAGTGATGGGCGTTGAGCGATCCTTGTTCGGTTTTCACAAAAGTTTGTGAGAGGGTGTCAAAGGTCCGGTCTGTTCCAAACCAGGCAAAATGATTGCTAAAATGGCCGATGGTGGGCTCAAACTGATCCTCGAGGCTCTGCCGGACAAGGGAATTAAGGCCATCCGCGCCGACAACAAGATCTGCGTCGAGCTCCTCCAGGTCGGTGATGGTATGCGAAAAGCGCATTTCTATCCCGAGAGAGGCGGCATGGCGGCGCAGGATTTCAATAAGCTCAAGCCGTCCGATAGCGGAAAAACCAACCCCGTCGAGAATAACCTGATCCTCCGGAAGGTTGAGCGCCATATTCTGCCACCGCTCCATCTGTGGTGTGATCAGGTCGTAGATATGAGAATCGTCGGCTTTTAGAAAATCGAGCGCTTTATCGGAAAAAACCACGCCAAAGCCAAACGTCGCGCCAACTGGATTTTGTTCCGTCACACGGACACGGACGCCCGGCATCCGACGGTGCAACAGGATCGCCGTATACAGCCCCGCGGGACCGCCGCCCAGAATCTCGACAGTCGACAACTTACCCATGCTTTCTCTCCACACATCTCCAGACTTGAGTTCTAAAAAAAATGCATATATTTGCATATTATGCAAGAGATTTTACAGAATGGAATTTTTATGTATCAACACAAATATGAATACCAGGTCAGTTTTGGTGACTGTGATCCCGCCGGGATCGTGTTTTATCCCAATAATTTCAGTTGGTTCGATCGCGCCTTCCATAGTTGGCTGGGTGAATTCGGAGGACATGAAGGGATTTGCCGCCGGTTGAATGCGGTTGGCATTGGTCTTATGGATGCGGATGCCCGCTTCCAGGCTCCGCTGCGGCCAGGGGACCGGATTTCCATTCTTCTGTTTGTTGAGGAGTGGAAATCCCGATCTGTTTCATTGCGTTACGAGATCATGGTGAAGGAAAGAATCGCCGTTATTGGCCAGGAAGTGCGTGGGCTTTTCAGGAAAGAAGGTTCGGGTATAATCGCCGGCGATATGAACAGCTTTAGAACTCTGGTGAACTGTGGCGAATAAAACAGACAAACAATCTTCGGCAGGCATTCAGTCTTTGGATGCCGCGCTGCGTCTTTTACGGATTCTCGCCGACTGCCAAGGCCCGACATCCTTGTCGGACCTTGCGAAAAGCAGTGGAATGCCACCGAGCAAAATTCACCGGTACCTGTCTTCTTTCGTCAATGCCGGATTTGTCGAGCAGGCCGGCCGGTCCGGGAAATATGATCTGGGCCGCTCAGCGCTGTTGCTTGGGCTATCTGCCATTTCCCGGCATGATTTCGTGAATCGCGCTGCTGACGGCATGCCGGATCTGTCGGCTGAAACAGAGATGACGGCAATACTTTCCGTCTGGGGAAGTGAAGGGGCGACGGCGATCCGCTGGGAACGGGCGCCATCCCCAATGGTAACGTCCATGGGGCTTGGAACAACGCTGCCGTTGCTCAGTTCCGCAACGGGACGGGCGTTTCTTGCCTGGTCCCCGGAGGGAGCCATCGAGAAAGCGCGGAATCTGGAGTTACGCCGGGCGCGCCGGAACCCGTCATTACTGCCCGACATCACACTGACTGAGAACGGTTTGAAAGATTTATGTTATCAGATCAGGGAAAACGGTTTTGCTTCGGTTGAGGGGCGTTACATTCCCGGTCTTGTCGCAATTGCGGCTCCCATCCTGGACTGGCAGGAACAAGCCCAGGCGGTCGTTACTCTGATCGGAACCGATCCTGAAATGATCCGCAAGGAGGCAGCGTCTGTACAGGCTCTCCTTAGATTTTGCCGCGAACAATCTTTGTTTTTGGACGAGGGAGTAACTAAGTCAGGATAAAGAAAGATGTTGCTATCCCGTGTCATTCTTCCCTGAACGCGCGGTTCAGGTGATCTGTCAATGGTTTCAGAAGATAGGATATAACCGGACGTTCGCTGGTTTGCAGGAAGGCTTCAGCGGGCATACCCGGAACCACTGATAAATCGCCTAAACCATCCATTTCAGGACCAGGAACGGTAATCCGTATTGTATAGAAAGAGAGGCCAGTCACTTCATCCTGGGTTAAATCTGCCCCTATGCGATCCACCATGCCGTTGATTTCCGGTGTTGTTCGCTGATTGAAGGCAGATAACCTTAAAACAGCTTTTTGGCCGGGCCAGATCTGATCAATATCCTGCGGTGTAATCTGTACTTCTAAAGTCAGAGTATCCGTATTGGGGACAAGCTGCATAATGGGATCACCGGGAGAAACGACACCGCCAATCGTGTGGCTCGACAAATGGTGAATAATACCGTCCTGAGGCGCGACAATCGAAAGGCGTTGCAAGGTGTCTTCCGCAACAATTTCGCGGGCTTTAAATTCCCCGATCTGACCTTGCAGATCTCTGATTTCCGCGGTGACCTCGCTTCTCAATTCCTGTTCGATCTGCAGGATTTGAAGTTTAGTTTCAGCAATTTGGCCGGTTGCTCTTGCCTTGCTGGCAATAGCTTCACCCTTTGCACCTCTCAGACCGACGACATCCCGGTCAAGTTCATTAAGGCGCCGTGCTGTGACAAAGCCATCTTTCTGTAGTCTTTTAAGATTGTTCAATTCGTCGCTGATAAGGACAATCCCGCGCTCATAGGCCGATTCCTGCACACCAAGGCCAAGGATTTCATTCTCATAGCCTGCAATGCGTTCAAGAAGTTGTTCTTTCTGACCTTGCCGTGCCTTTTTACGAAACAGGAAGAGCCGTCTTTCGTTTCTGACGGCCGCCATGACATCGACATTACCGGTCATGGCCAGAATATCCGGAGGAAAAGCGATATCCGGTAGATTGTCCCGCTCTGCTTCCAAACGGGCCAATCTGATATAGAATTCCCTCAGGCGCTTTTTGACTACATCCAGATTGGCGGCTGCCTGGGTGCCGTCAAGGCGCATCAGCGTGTCACCGGCCTCGACTTTCTGTCCCTCTTTGACAAGGATTTCCCCAACAATTCCTCCTGTTGAATGCTGAATTGTTTTGATATGTGAATCAACGACAAAGATACCGCTTGCCACGACGGCTCCGGCAATGTTCGTCATGACAGTCCAGCCACCAATACCGCCCATCAACACAAGCGTGAGGAGGGCTGCCAGCTTCATATATCGGGAAATTGAAAGAGCGGCTTTGGACTGTTGGCTATTGACCATCCTGATCTCCCTTCGCTGACTTATCTTCACTTCCTGACAAGAAGCTGCTCTTCCCATATCCTGCGACCGGGTTCTGGACTACACGAAAGGGGTTTGGTTTTCGGGCCGCAGGAGCTTTTGTGTCCGCTTTTTTCAGGACTTTTGCCAAAACCTCATCCCGAGGGCCGAAGGCTTTGATTTTTCCGGAATCCATGACCAGAATAAGATCAACAGCACCAATGGCACTGGGCCTGTGGGCGACAACGATAACGATACCGCCTCGCTCACGGATACCGGCCACCGTCTTGACAAGGGCAGCTTCCCCTTCCGCATCAAGATTGGCATTGGGCTCATCCAGGACAACGATAAATGGATCTTTATATAAGGCCCGGGCAAGGCCGATCCGTTGTCGCTGACCGGCTGACAAGCCTGAGCCGCTTTCTCCGATAGATGTGTCATACCCGTTTTCAAATCCGGTGATTAGGCCATGAACACCGGCGGCCTTTGCGGCCGCGACGATCGCTTCTGCAGACGGATCCGGATCAAATCTGGCGATATTCTCAGCGATTGTTCCATCGAACAGATCTACCCCTTGAGGCAGATAACCTATATGCCGTCCAATGACATCATTCTCCCACTGTGTTAAACCGGCGCCGTCTATACACACTCTGCCGCGGGCCGGTTCCCAAATCCCAACAAGTGCCCGGACAAGAGTGGATTTTCCACTGCCGCTGGATCCGATAACACCAAGCGCGCTTCCTGCTTCAACCTTGAAACTTACATTGGTGACCGTCGGCAATTTAGCATTTGGCGGAACAATGCTAATACCGTCAGCCGTCAACTCGTGTTCCGGTGCGGGTAAGGCTGTCATCACGTCCTGTTGCGGTAAAATCTGGAAGAGTTCTTTCAAACGGCTCCAACTTTGTCTGGCCATTAAAAACCCTTTCCAACTGCCGATTGCCTGATCTACCGGAGCAAGCGCCCGTCCCATCATGATTGAACTGGCAATCATTACGCCCGCGGTGATTTCCTGCTGGATAACCAGCCAGGCACCAACAGCCAAAATGGTGGATTGCAGCATAATCCGCAGCGCCCGGGCGATCCCTCCCAAAGTTCCGGCAATATCACCGGCACGCCGATTGGATGCCAGATATTGCATATTGATCTGTTGCCATTTCTCCAGGATCTGCCCGCCAAATCCCATAGCCTGCACAGCTTCTGCATTGCGTCGAGCTGCTTCTATGGAAGCGTTTCTCTGCATATTATAAAGAATTGTATCCTGCGTTGCTTGTTGGGAAAGCCGGTCTGTCAAAATAGTCAGCAAAACAAGAATTACGGCACCGATCAGGGCGGTCATGCCGATCCAGAAGTGAAATAAAAAGCAAATCCCGAGATAAAAGGGCATCCAGGGCAGGTCGAACAGGGCTGTTGGCCCGGACCCCGATAGAAAACCACGAATATTATCAAGATCTCTGAGGGGTTGTAACCCGTCGCCAGGCAAACGTATTTTCAAGGGCAGGCGAATAATGGCGGAATGAATTTTGCCGGAGAGCTGATGGTCAAAATCCTCACCGACCCGTAATAGTATCCGGGTACGGATAATGTCGAGGAGGGACTGAAAAAGATAGAGGCCAACTGTCAGAACCGCAAGACCAACCAGCGTTGAGACACTGTGGCTGGATAAAACACGGTCATAGACTTGCAGCATGAATAAAGGCGCTGTTAAAGCCAGTATGTTGACAATGCAGCTGATGAGAGCAACGCCTAAAATCACGGTTTTTAGGGGTGAGATAACCGCCGCAGACTTTGTCTGCGACGATCCTTGTTCGGATTTACCAAACATTGTTTATATCGTCAGGCAAAGACGAAGTCTGCGGCGTCAAGGCCGGTTACGCTTGTCACCACAATTGTATCGCCTGTACCATCCGATACATAGCTGGTACCGGCAAATGTGTTGATGGTCAGGCCGGCGAAACTGGTAACGCCCCATCCTGAAACGTCCAGCAGATCACCATTTGTATCGAAATCATTCACGGTGTCATAACCGGAACCATTCTGGAAAACAAAGGTATCATCGCCGGCAAAGCCAGCCATAACATCGTTACCTGTACTGCTGTTATAGGTAACGCCATTATCAAACTGGTTGAGCAACTCATCATCATTGCCCTGCATCAGGTCATAAGCAACGGTATGGACATCATTACCGGCTCCGGTCCCGGTCAATCCAAGACCCGTAATTTCAATATCCACGGTGGTCTGCACATGAACATTATTTGTGGTGTCAAGGCTCAGGCCGGTACCAAAGCTGACACTATCCAGGCTGCCTGCCAGAACATGACTGGAAAATTCATATTCAAGATCATCGCCGCCTGCTGTTGATCCCAGGACCACAGAGGTCGAAGCATCGGAGTTTTTAAATCCAAATTCCGTACCGCTATAATCAAAAGGGTTTGTCGTATTAAATGTACCCCATCCACTCCTCGTGAAATTGGAGTCATAATCACTCAGATAACTCAGAAAGTTGATACCGGTACCATCATTGTTGGTATCGCTTAGTGTGATCGTAACAGACATTTTTTTCTCCTTTCAAAGAGAATGAAGGCGTCGCTTGCAGAGTGCTGGCTAGCCGGATGAAATCAGGATGGTCCTAAGTCTTCAGAACCTCCCGATTGGCGGTGAAGAGAAAACAGGTTTGCTCAATACCGCCAATTCTGTTGAACCCTTAAAATTTCACATTTAGAGACAAGGTTGCCGTCCTTCCCGGTGCGGGAGAGGCTTCACCCGACAAAGCCGAGACATAGGCAAGATCCGTCACATTATTGATCGCAACTCCCAGTGTGGCATTTTCTGAAATAAGATAAGACGCGTACAAATCGAACGTTGTATAGGCGTCGGATTGAACCTGGCTGGAAACGCCCCCCAGTAGTTCGCTTTCGCCTACATGATTAATTCGTCCGCCTAGTGTGAGTGTCTTCTGGATTAGGCGCAGACCTGCATCCACTGAAAATTTAATTTCAGGCGGTGCATAGATAAGCAGCTGTTCAGGACCGATACTGGTGGGAACACCCCCCAGGTCGTAGCTGTCGGCATAGTCCGTCTTGATGTGCGTGACCGATGCCCCGAGATAGGCAACGCCGGCGTCATATTTTGCTTCCAGCTCAGTCCCGCGCATCCGTGTGGTCCCGTCAAGATTGACGTAGCCGGTATATTCTCTCGGACCTAAAGAAGTATCGATGCTGACTCTGCCCAGCATCACGTAATTCGAAATGGCCCGATCGAACCAGACCCCTTTCAGGCGTAAGCTATCGTCTTTATGAAAGAGATCATCAAAGGACAGGTTTACGCCGAGCTCCAGCGTATGGGATGTTTCTTCTTCAAGATAAGGGTTGGGGCCAAAATCACCGATGCCGCCAATATGCTGTCCGCCAAGAACAGCTTCCATCACCGTTGGAGGTCTATATCCGTGGGAATATTTTGAAAAGAACTGAACCCCTTTGTAAGGCGTCACAGCAAGAGACAGAGCGGGAAGCAAGCTGCCTCCTGATGTATTGACATCGATGTCATCATACCGCGGTTCCGTGCCAATGACGGGTTGCGTAAATACGCCGTTCGGGTCTCGGCCAGCAGGCCAAGGGGGGAAAATAAAAGGTGGCAGGCCACCGGCAATCAGCGCTGCCACATTCGCTTCATATTCTGCCTGAGTACACCCGGACGCCGGCCCGCCGACAAAGTCTACGCATGTGAGCGGCCCAAGAATGTTCGCTGTCCCTGCAAAAATGCTGGATACACCCCGAAGCTGATAATAGTCGTATCGCAACCCACCGATAACTTTCAGCCAGCCACCATGCTCAAAGCTTGCTGTCGAAAAGCCGCTGACAACATCACGCTTACCTACCGGATTAGGTCCCGAAAACCATAAATTCCCCGGGTCATCGGTAGGATCTGCCGCGACAGCACCTGTATCGGATGAATCGTGAAAAGCCTCAAAACCATAATTGACCCCAAGATCTCCCAACGGAAGTTCAAATTGACTGGTATTTTCGAGACTGCCGCCAAAACTGGTCATGCTATATTCAACATCAAAGGCGTCATACGTCGTTCTGGGTTGCCGGTATTCTTCGTTTTTAACCCTGTTTACCCAGATTTTTGCCTTCAGATCGATAAGTGGGTTATCCGGCTGCCAATCATACTGCAGACCCAAAGTATGATTGGTAAGCTTCTGATCCTGAAGGAAAGCCGTGGTCCCTGTTGAATATTCTCCCTGATATCCCAACCAGCTTGCTTCCAGCGTCATATCATCATTCAGAAACAGTTCGGCTTTCAGTAGGCCTGATGTTTCTGTTGAGCCGGTAAAGGATTTAGAGATAACCGGTGTTCCGTTAAAGCGTTCAAGGCTGCCATTCTTGCCAATCGAATATTCGCCCAGTTCCTTTCGGCTAAGAGATGCCAGGATGGAAAAGTTGCTGTTTATGCGGGCGGCCCCTGATACGGATCCGTCCAGATCAAATTCATTGGTTCCATGGGCAAGGTTGAGTTCTGCGCCGTAGTCTTTCCCGGATCGGATAATATCATCGGCAACAAGTGTCCTGAAATTCACGGCCCCGCCCAGGGAGGCCGCCCCGCCAACTCCGGAGGGGGTGCTTTTTTCAATATCGACGGCCCGGACCATGGAGGGAGCAACAAAGACAAAAGCGGTTGAGCCGTGACCAGAACGTTGAAAGGTTTGCCGGACACCATCAATCATCATATTGATCCGACCCTGATCCTGCAGTCCTCTTAAATTGACGTTTACACCAGGACTTTGCGGTTCATCTGAGGCATAGGTTCCGGCCGTTTCGTCAAAAATGTCAGAGATATTTCTTGGTTGTTTGGCCCGGATTTCCTCCCGGGTAATAACGCTGCTGCTTGTGGCGCTGTTATAGATCCAGTCTTTGTCGGCTTGTCTGGTACGGTTGCCTTCCACAATAATGGTATCAAGTGTCCGGGTTTTTCCGTCAACATCAGGATTTCCGTCAATCGATGCCGGGTCAAAGATCGTGATGCTGTTGTCGGCTGCAAAACGAAAATCCAAACCGCTTTTGGCCAGCAATTGCTTCAACGCCTGTTGCGGGGGCATAGGACCTGACACACCAGATGTTTCCTTGTCGCGAACAAGATCGGCCGGGTATAAAATCTGCAAATCTGAAGCCGCGCCAAACTTGGAAATCGCAACTCCCAAGGGGCCGGCTGGAATATTGTAGGAGATTGTCTTCGCCTGGGAGCTCTGAGCAATCGATCCATTTGTCTCTTTTGCCCAGGCAATCATGGAGGGCCAGGAGGCGGAAACCATCAAAGCCATACTTATGGATCTGACCGCATTTCTTCCGGCCATACCCTCTAAATACTTGGTAAAAAACACTTTAAAACCCCCTGAAAACTTGTCGATAGGACAAGTCCTTTATCGTCCTACACCCACTAAGACGAACTCGAGGGGAGGGGTCCTCACCCCTTCGGAAGAAAATTATTAATAGAATTTTAACGGAGCTTTTGGGGGGAGGCAGTCGATGCGCTCTTTAAACAAGATAACCGCCGCAGAAGTAAACTGCGGCGGCCTGTCTTAAGGGTAACCAAATAGGTCAACGCTGTTAAGCGAAGACAAAATCATCAGCGTCAAGGCCGGTTACGCCGGTGACTTTAATGGCACCTTCGGCGCCATCAGTGATATAGCTGTTGCCGAAAAGAGAAACGACCAGAAGATCGCAGAAATCTTCTACGCCCCATCCGGAAACATCCAGCAAATCTCCGTCTGTATCGAAGTTGTCTACGACATCAAACCCGGAGTCGCTGTTGAAGACAAAGGTATCATCGCCCGCAAAACCGGTCATGACATCATTGCCTGTGCTGCTGACGTAGGTAACACCATTATCAAACTGACTGAGCAGCGATGAAGTATCAGCATTCATCAGGCCGTTAACGACATTATGCACATCATTAGCAGGACCCGTGCCGCTCAGGCCAAGACCGGTGATATCGATATCGTTTGTCTGATCAAAGCTGTCCGTTGCACCATTGTAGGCCACACCTGAGCCAAAGCTGACACTGTCCAGGCTGCCTTCCAGAGTGTGCGTTGGGAAATTGTAGTCCAGTGTATTTCCGGCAGCGGCGCCGGTGACAACGGATGTCGAAGCATCGGCGTTTTTAATCGCAAATTCCGTGCCGCTGAAAGGACCAGCTGCCGGATTGTTAAAAGCACCAGGGCCTGAAATGGCAAAGGTGGAATCGTAGTTACCGAGATAACTCAGAAAATTAATACCTGTGCCGTCGTTGTTGGCATCCTGCAACGTGATCGTGATAGACATTTTCATCTCCTTAAGAAAAAAAACCAATCGGCTTCAAGTAAGCCGACCAGATAAATCGGGAATAAATCACAAGTGAGGATTATTCCCTGTTGGCGGCACGCATGATCCAGTCAATACATGACAACCAATTCCGCTGATGTTCTTAAATCGCGCATTCTCTGGAAATCTGAAGGTTGATAATTGGAAACTGGCTGTGGAACTTTTCGTCACAGCTTCAAGGCATTTTCTATGCACCGTTTTACTCAACCCCCATCCTTGTTTTTCGGGAAGTATTTTCCCTTTCAAGTACAAAGACGAAGTCGTGAGGGGGAGACCTCACCCCGAAATAATAAAAGGTGAATAAAAAGCTTAATTTGAGATGCCAGGACATTATGTCCTGAAGGTCATGTGAGAGATATTGGGAAGCTTAGCTCTATAAAAGAGTAAGCCAGCCTCGCTCCGCCGGGTGTAGCAAGATCACGTTGAAAGGCAGCTTTTTTATCTTTACAGGCAAACTATTGCCAATGGCTTCAAGAGTATTGCTTAAATTTTTGATATCGAAGATTCCGCTTACTCGCAATTCGAACAGAGCGGAATCCGTTATATAAATCACACCAGGCCGATATCGGTTCAGGTCGGCAATCACCTGCCTTAAAGGTTGATCTTCAAACAAGAGCTTGCCGTTTCGCCAGGCCTCATCGGCGCCAGCGATATCAAGGGTAACAGGCGTTAACCTTTGACTGTTATAGGAAACGATTTGCCGCTCTCTAACGTCAGCTTTCTCTCCATTGGGAGCGCGAACAGCAACGGCACTTTCCTCTACGGATATGGTGACGTCATCATCCCAGCAATGCACTGTAAACCGTGTCCCCAATGCCCTGACCGATCCTTCAGAGGCTTCAACAACAAAGGGGCGGTTTACATCCTTGGCGACATCAAAAAAAGCGCGGCCATGCAAAAGGCGGATCCGTCGTTCAACTCCGGAAAATGCCAGTTCAAGCGACGTATCGGCATCCAGCATGACGTGACTACCGTCTGCTAGAGTAACGTGTCGTTGCTCACCAACGGATGTGGTATATCCCCCCGCCAGGATGCCGGAAATACCGTTCATAGCAATAACTGCAGCGGCAGATGCAGCAATCGCTCCACCAGCAATGAAGCTACGCCGTGACATTGAAGCATTGCCGGAAAGTGTTGCTTCTAAAGCTATTGTTTCTTCGCGGGGATCTTCGACATCGTCTAAACTTGACCAGAGCGTACTTAACTCTTCATATTCGCGGCGATTTTGCTCTTGCGAGTCCAGCCAGGCCTGATGTGCCTCATAATCCTCGTCACTGGCTTCTCCGGATTTTATTTTTACAAACCAGGAGGCCGCTTCGATGCGAGATTTATCTTCAGGAAATTCTTCGGCACGTGTCATTAAGGGTTGTCGCTCATAGTATTAGACGAAATATATCAGAAAATGCGCGCAGCCGGATATATATCAATAGTGACGAATCAGACGAACTGATACCTCACCCTCTTTATTTCTTAGACATATTATTTTTCCTGGTCAAGAAGGTCGCCTAATTGTGTCCTGCATTTGAGGAGGGATTTCATAATCAACTTTTCAACAGCGCTACGGGATATGCCAAGCCTTTCGGATATTTCAGTATGCGTTAGTCCATCAAACTTATGCATAAGAAAAACTTCTTTTTGCCGAGGAGGCAGGTCGGCAATGATCTCCTTCAGAACTGCAAGGCGTTCACGATAATCCGTGACTTGCTCTGGCGATGGCTCTTCAGAAGCTCGATCAATGACGTCATCTGAACTGAAATGTCGCATACGAACACCCTGATTGCGGATCAGATCAAGGGCCAGGTTATCAGCCATTCGGAAAACGTAGGATTTCTGGTTTCTGATTTCCTTGCCCGGTTGCATAGTTTGCAGTTTTAGAAAAGTTTCTTGCACAATGTCGTCAGGATCAATCATCCCCCCAACACGCCACCGTAGCCGCTTGACGATTTCGTTATAGTTCTCAATCAGGACATCGGAAATCGATTTGCTGGATAGAATAACCATATGAAAATCACCCCCTGAAAAAGACCTAATAACAATTGCACATCGGGTTGGTTTTTTTATGCCGATACTTCATTTACACTTTTCCCAATGGCGACCGGAAAACAGCCTTCTTCCGGACATTCCAGTGATTTAATAATCTACGATTTGCTGGTATGGCGAGAGTTCACCAAATGACATTGCAGCATAAGTGTTATCAATAATGATAATCATTTGCAAGTAACTTGCTATTAAATATGGAATTTCGATTTACCTATGCTCGTAAAGGCGAGGGTGTGCCTGATTTTTGATGGCAAGGAGCCATGTTCGCTATATCTGGAAGTTGGAGGTTGTCGTATCTATCCATACCTCTCTTGCGATCTAAAAAGTTGTTTAAAAAGCTTAATAAAAGCGTTTTAGGGTCGGTTATTAAAATAATATTCTTTATTGATACTCGGAATTAATAGCGATAATAGGGAAAGCACCTTCGAGGTATATTTGTTATCCGGATCATGTTGCATGTCTTCTAAAGTCAATATTGCGGGCCTGTATCATTCCCATCGCGGGGATCTGGTGAATTATGCCAGCAATATTGTCGGAGATCGGAGCAAAGCCGAAGATGTGGTTCAGGAAGCATTTATCCGTTTCGATAAAGCTGCCGGAAACGAAAACCTGCTGGAACCGCTGGCTTATCTGTATCGCGTCGTGCGAAACCTCGCCCTTGATACCAAGCGACAGTTAACCCGAGAACAGGGAAGGCATGTTGACGATAATCAGATTTCATTGGACCAGGCTGAAGAAAACAGGCCGTCTCCGGAAACAGAAACCGGAGACAGGCAGGAATTAAAGCGCTTGCAAACGGCCTTGAAAGAGCTGCCGGAGAGAACACAAATTGCGCTGGAAATGCATTGGTTCGGAAATTACACAGTCCGGGAAATTGCCGGTTTTCTGGATATCTCTGTTGGTCTTGCACATTCGCTCCTCGTTGACGGACTTGAACATTGCCGAGGCCGTCTCAATAGAGAGGCAGAGAAAAATTGAACAGGGGCGACAGGCATATCGTCTTAAGTAAGGAGAGGAACCCGCTTTTGGGATCCAGGATAATAGAGCTAGAATGACCAGAGATCCAAATACAGAAAAGCTGCCGGAAACGGCGAGTGAATGGCTGTTAAAGATGCGGGAGTATCCTCAGGATCCTGTTCTGGAAGATCATCTGGATACCTGGCTCCAGTCGGATGATCAAAACCGGCAGGACTGGGAAGACGTCTCGCGATTGAATGATCTCCTGTATCAACTGGAACCCACCCATGAAAGTGTCTGGAGAGGTTATCCAAAAAACGCGTCAGAACCGAGTGAAACGAATGTCCTTACTTTCGAGCAAAGGGAAAACAATCCGCCGCAGTCGTTCTGGAGAAAGCCGGTCATCGCGGTGATGACACTTGCTGCCAGTGTTGCATGCGTTCTAAGCGGCCTTCAGTTCGCTCCCTTCTGGATGGCGGATCACCGGACAGGTGTGGCCGAACTCAAGACAATAGAGTTGGAAGACGGAAGCCGACTGACATTGGCGCCGAATACGGCCCTTAACATCCAATATGCTGACGGACACCGGACTGTTGAACTGGTGGAAGGAAAGAGCTATTTCGCCGTGAAGCGGGATGAGAGGCGACCGTTTATTGTCCGCAGTGGATCTTTTGAAACAACGGTCCTTGGTACAGAGTTTGAGATTGACCATCAGGCGGAAAATACCTCTCTTTCTGTAACGGAGGGGCTTGTTTCTTTCGAAGGTTTTGCACCGAAGATCTTGGATCTTAAAAAGGTAAAACCCGGAGAGAGGATCTCTGTTACTTCTGATGGTACCGTCAGCAAAAGCAGATTTGCGTTGTCCAAAGCAGCTTCTTGGCGCAGCAAAAAACTGATTGCCAGCAATAAACCCCTGCCGGAATTGATCCGGGAGCTGGATAACTATGTGGGGGGGCTGATCGTCCTGCAGGGTGACAAAGTGCAGCTTCAAAGAGTAACCGGTAAATACTCATTAGAAGCACCTGAGAAGGCTCTTGAGGCGATTGCTCTCTCTCATGGCGCGCGGCTGTACCGGCCTTTCCCCGGTCTGATTATCTTCTCCGGAAGCTGAGAATTTCCGTATGGTAAATAAAAAATTAAAAAAAATCTGAACATTCCCTGAAGCCGCATCGTCACTTCTTGTATGCAAGTAATTATTATTCGCATATCGATTGGATGTGCCAGTATTGTAAAGGGTTACAGGGGATGAACAGAAACGGTGTCAGCGAAAAGAGCCGCTTGAAATCAACAACGGCGATGCTGGGATTGGCAATATATGCTGCCGGATCACTATTAGCGGTACCAGCTGTCGTGGCGGCTGATCAAATCGTTGCACAGGCGCAGCAGGTTTCAGAGTTTAATATTGATGCAATGCCTCTGGAAGCTGCTCTTGATAAGCTTGGGGATCAGGCAGGTGTTCAGTTTTCTGTGCGAAGCGAGCTGATTGAGGGGAAGACAAGTACTGCCGTTAAAGGACAAATGCCTCTGGAGCAGGCGGTTCGCCAGATGCTGGAGGGGACGGGCGTGTCCTTCCTTATTCAGGATGGTACGGTCGTGCTGGTCGAGGGGGGGCAAACCGACGCTCCGGCAACACTGGCGCCCATCATTGTAACCGGCGAAAAAATTGAACGATCCTATAAGGATACTTTTACCAGTGTTGGTCTGGCGACTCAGGCTGATATTGAAGATCAAAAACTGGACCAGTTGAGTGATGTCTTCAACACGCTCGCCAATGTGCGTCTTTTCACAAACCGTGGAGGGCAGAACGGTTTACAGATCCGGGGCCTGAACGCGGACGGTGTAACGGAACCTTCAAATTCGACCCCGCTTATCTCTGTGATTATTGACGGTGTAACCCAGTCTGGGGAAGGGTTGAAGCGAGGTTCCCGCGGAACATGGGATGTTAAGCAGGTGGAAGTATTGCGGGGGCCTCAATCTTCTCTGCAGGGACGGAATGCACTTGCGGGTGCGGTTGTTGTAGAAACCAACGACCCTGCCTACGAATATGAAGCCGCCGCGAGAGCCGTTGGCGGACAGCTTGACCGAAGAGATGCCGCTTTTATGATCTCTGGCCCGATTATTAAGGATCAGCTTGCCTTTCGTATCGCTGGAGAAGCACGGGAGCAGATCAAGGATATTACTTTTATCGATTCCGGTAATACGGAGATGGCGGAAGATAAATACAGAAACATCCGCGGTAAACTGCTGATTGAACCTTCCGCCATTGACGATCTCAGTGTACTGCTGACGGTGGGCAGGACGTATGATCAGCCAACGTCAGCCACGGTCAGTGGTCCGGATTTCTTTGATCGTACCTATACGGCCGCAGCGAGCTTCACGGAAATCCGCAAAATGGACGTGGATAACGTGTCTCTGGACGCATCCTATGATATTACAGATACCTTTACTGTGAGATCTCTTTCTTCTCTCAATATAACGGATCTGGAGTTAAAAAGTGTGCCGGCAGCAGCTCCTTTTTTCGTTCGGAATGATGACCGGAAAGATAAGGACTTTATGCAGGATTTCCGGTTTGAACTGCAGGATAGCGGACCTGGCTTAAGTGGTGTTGCCGGATTGTTTTACGGCGATTTTGAGCAGAAGGCGGATAGTTCGATTTTTGTAGGCGGTGCCCCGTTCCAGGTTGGTACGTTTGAGACCAAAACTAAAACGCGCGCTGTCTATGCTGATTTGAGGTATCGTATTAATAACTGGTTTTCCGTTTTGGGCGGTGGCCGTTATCAGTGGGATACGGTTACGAATATCATTGATCTATCGACATCTGGGGGAGGCGGGCCGCGCCAGGTTAATGGATCAGAGGATTTTAGGGTATTTCTGCCAAAAGTTGGTGTCGCTTTTGACATCGACAAAACACAGGCGATCGCATTGACAGCTTCGAAAGGATATCGCCAGGGCTTCACTGAATCCGGCTCTACCGGTACTGTGAATAGCATTGATCCTGAATTTACGTGGTCCTATGAACTTGCCTACAGGATTCAACCTTCCAGCAGAACCACTCTAGGCGTTAATGCTTTCTACAATATGTATACAGATCAACAAATTACCGTATCTGACCCTCTTAACCCACCGCTTGTCAACACAGAGAATATTGGTGAGTCCCGCTCATACGGTGTTGAGATCGAAGGGCGCCATAATTTTGGAAATGGCCTTCAGATGTATGGGGCGGTCGGGCTCTTAAGAACTGAATTTACTGACTTTGACAGTGATTCCTGTACGGGAGGTAGCTGTAAAGGAAACAGTTATCCGGAAGCTCCGAAATTGACAGCTTCATTAGGTGGAATTTATCGACATAATACTGGCTTTTTTGTTTCCGCTAACGGGAACTACACGAGTGACCATTACACAAAAGGCGATATCAATAACCGCTCCGACATTGAGATCGATGGCCGCTTTATCGCAAATGCGCGGATCGGTTATGAAGCGGAGTATTTCACGGTCAGTGCCTTTGTCGATAATCTCTTTGACAAGAACTATCTGACCGGCCGGTCTACGTCAGCGAATGAGGCAACAGCAGGCGACGGTCGCACCTTCGGGCTGGAGGTCAGAGCGTTTTTCTGATGCCGGCTGAACTTTCGCTTGCAACACTGTTTTTGATTTTTTGTGCTGTTTCGGTGCTGGCTTTTGTCCGGCACCGACATTTGTTTCTGCCTGCTTTTATACCGCCGAGTGCTATCCGTTTATCAGTCTGGATGGTGTTAGCCTTTAGTCTCTGGCTTAGTGGCATGGAATACGGTTGGGAGCAGGGCGTTACACTCTGGCTTTGTGTCGCAAGTCTGGCAGGGATCATTTCGAGTTATTCCCTGAGCCGATATGAGCGCTTTCATCATAGAATGCTGCTGACTGCGTTCTTTGGTCTGGCTCTGTCAGGTCTTTTTAAAATTCTGTGACAAAATAATGAAACTGTCCGTCACTTTTATCAATACATTGCTGGCCTCGCTAATGGTAACCGCGGCCCTGACGCGATTTCTACCGGATGAAATCCCTATCCGTTTTGGTTGGGCCAGTCTGCTCTTTCCACTGCTTTGGCCCATCCTGATTTTCTTCTGTTACTGGTTTGAAAAGGTTTGGCGCAGCAATGCAGTTCTTTTTGGACTTACTCTTGCCCTGGCGGGAGCAGTCTTCCTGATCTGAGCGGGAAGATGGAATGATATGAATAATCAGCGCACAAAACGATTTCTGGATTTACATGCTCTGGCCGGTGTTCTTTCGGGCCTGTTCCTGTTTATTGTCTCCTTGTCCGGCGTTTTCGCACTGTTTGGAGATGAGTTGGTTACCTGGGAGGATGAGAGGCTCCGCATCGAACTGCCGGAAAAACCTGCACCATTGATGCCATTGCTGGAAGCCTATGTGGCTAAACTGGAAGCAACCGGAGATGTGACGAGTACCAGCGTGTCGCTGCCAAGGCCGGACGCGCCTTTTTATGAGGTAACCGCCTGGTTTCGACCGGAGGGGCAGGCAAAAGCGATAAGGCGGCTTGAACGTTGGCATCCGGAAACGGGAGAGTTATTGCCCGAACCCCGGCAGGGAATGGTACACTGGCTGATCCATTTTCATCGTAGCCTGATGCTTCCGAGAACCTATGGCAGGGCTTTGGTCGGTCTATCCGGTATTTTTATGCTTTTGTCCATTCTGACCGGAGTTATTATTCATCGGAAGATCCTGAAAGAGATTTTTACCTGGCGCTTCCATAAATCCATTCGGGTCAAATGGCAGGATAGTCATAAGGTTCTGTCTGTCTGGGGACTGCCTTTTCATATTATGATCGCCTTTACGGGGGCCTGGCTGGGTATGGTCGCATTGCTGTTGCCGGCAACAGCGGTTATCGCCCTTAAAGGAGATGTCAGCGCTGTTTTCGAGGCTCTGGCAGGAGAAACGACCGAACCGACAGGTAAAAGGGTCGAGATGGTCTCACTGGACACGCTGTTGCCTCAGATGGAGCAATATGCACAAAGAACCATTCGGACGGTGGATGTGGAGCGCTGGGGGGATGAAACAGCGGAGTATCATTTCCATTACCGGCCGTTTGGTACTCTGACCGGTCTGGCGGTGATCGAAGCCCGGGCTGAAACCGGTGAAATTACTCTGCATGAACAAGCAACAAAACCGGGAATTACCTTCCATATGGTATCCGCTGTTACGACGCTGCATTTCGCCGACTTTGGGGGTGTATTGGTTAAAATCGTCTATGCTCTTCTCGGGATTGCCCTGTGTCTGATTACGGTAACCGGTATGATGATCTGGCTTGAAAAAAGACGCTTCGGGTTTCAAGGAGAAAGGAGTGACACCTTCTATCGACGCCTTGGTAATCTAACCCTTGGTGTTTGTTTGGGTATGGTGGTTGCCAGTTTCTCTCTTTTCTACGCCAATTATTTTCTACCTGCCTCACAGCCTGACCAGGTTTTTGAAATCGGTTTGGTCTATTGTGTCGTTTGGGGGAGTGTCATGATTTACGCCATGTTTCGTGAGGACGAATACAGGCTGGCAAGGGATTTGTTTATGGTGTCCGCTTTATCAGCAGCAGGTATTCCCGTGTTTAATCTCCTTGTCACCGGTAGCAGCCGGTATTTTGAGGGCTCTTATGCCCTTTATGTTGCCGGCGCCGACTTTATTTGCCTTTTAACCGGTGCCGTGTTTTTCTGGACCTTTCTGAGATTACCTTACAAACGACTGGACCGGAAAAGCGGGAGATAACATGATTGAGATCTGGAGGAGTTTAAGGCGGTTGCCCTTATGGGTGCAGCTCTGGATGATGCTTTGGCTGGTTCCGGTGAATATGGTGTCTCTTTTCTTTCTTGAGAGCAGCTATGGCATTTGGATTGCAATCGCTGCGATCGGCGGTATGGCGCTTAACCTTCCGGTTATGGTCATGGCGAAGGGGTTTTCACGGCTTATGGCCCTCCCGCATTTGCTGTTATGGACACCACAGGTTTTCCTGATTGCCTGGATCCTGGTTCAAGCTGAAAGGATCGCTTTATATGAAAGCTATCTGCTTATCCTAATGATCACCAACATCATTTCCTTGATGTTTGATTTCCCGGATTTTTACAAATGGCTCAAAGGAGCGCGGCAGACTTTTTGACCCCTTCCTTTAAAGAGAAATGTGCCTGTCAGGAAAGTGAGTATCTCAAAGACATGCAGGAGAGACCGCCATCAACCTTGGCGGCTTCATAAACCGGTATTGTTGCTACAGAAAAACCGCTTTTTTCAAGCAGGTCGACAGAACGAGGAAAGCCTTCGGCCAGAAAAACAGTGTCATTGAAACGCAAGGCATTGGCTGCCGCTTCTTCTCCTTCAGGGACTTGTATGATCTTAAAACCGTCAAAGCATCCGGAAGAGGCGAGGCGCTGAGTGCTGAAGATGGTTTCGTTGTCCAGGAGAGCGCTATCCGTTTTGAAATGTAATACACCCGCCGGTGTTTTCAGGATCTTCAGATCGTAACCAAGATCACGGACAACAGCTTTGAGATCCATGGCCGCCTGCTCCGTTGTTCGCTGGGACAAACCGACCATTACAGTGTCATCGGAACACAGGATATCGCCGCCATCAATGCTGCCCTCAGTTTTGAGATCGATCACATCTATTAGTGAAGTCACAAGAGAGGGGCGCAGGACTGCTGTTTCCCCTTTTCGTGTTTTCGCGCCTTGCGGTAGGCAGATTGCAGTGCCTTTCAGGCATAAGGCGGCATCTTCAATAAAGACGCTGTCGGGAAAACCTTCCAGTGGTTCCAGTACCGTAACTTCTGCACCGGCTTTTCTCAAAGCGGCCACATAACGTTCATGTTCTTTCCTGAACTGATCCGGGTCCGGGTTCTCCCCATCACCTGCCCGTAGCCCTTGAGTGACGGAAAGGGCCGGTATCCTGCAGAGAGCATGGGAGAAAGTAAAGCTATGTCCTGACATTATCTATTCCTCATCCTGACCAAGAGGGGTGGTCTGGTAGATTTTCACCCGGATACCTCCATGGGAAACGGGAGCACTTTTGCTGTTAAAAGGCAAACCTGTTTTATGGGCGAGGGTCTCAGAGTCCGTAATCAATCCGACCCGCCACCCGGTGAACTGGGATGACAAAACTTGCCCGAGGGATTGATAAAGCGGATCCAGCTTCTTTTTCTTTCCGATCCGTCCG
>DIYE01000328.1 GCA_002428885.1 Alphaproteobacteria bacterium UBA6062 | reverse complement strand
GTCCCCAGCCTGTTTTGCGGGTCTCCTGTTTGGGTTCTACAAGAACACGTTCCCGCTCTTCAATCGGTGTATCATCGAAATGCTCAATTTCATTGGCAAGCGCCGCCAGCCGCTCCGTGATGTCACCAAGCTTGGGCTGCCGGGTGGGAGCTGCCGGGGTTTTAGGTTTTCTGACTTTTATTTGTGTGAGTGAGGCCGCGTTTGAAGCACTCTCCAGCTCATCTTTATCCAGAAATTCACGCATTCTCGCTTGTCCCGATATTAGCTATACAGCTTGTTCCTGATGCAGGCACAGGCCGCAGGTATGAGTTCCTCGCCGTGATTATCCACATATTCACTGAGAGCCTCGTCCATGATTGTCTGAGCTGATTTCCGTGTATGCGCGGCAATCAGTTTCAGCTGCAGATGCTGTTCCGGAGACATCCGGATACTCATTCTGACACGTCCTAATTTGTCCCGACGGAGCTGATCCGTTGCTTCTTTCTGGATCAGGACCTCCTGTCGAACCAGGTCATGGGCGCGGGCAGTGACCGGCTCTTCTGCAGGTTCATCAAAGTGCGGTCGCGTCGGTGCAAGGGCAGGCGCTTGCATTGCTTCCTGAGGCCGAGGCTGCGGTTGCGGCGTTTCGGACCTATTGAAAATACGTTCCGCCCGTTTGGACTTCTCCAGCAATTCTCCCGGAGGCAGGGACTTGGTAGCCGGACCCGCTGAGCCTTTAGAACTGATAAGCGAACTGGATAAAAAAGCAGCTTTCATCGGGTGATACTCCTTCCTGATAGCACTGGATCTTAACCGAAGACCGACTGAGCACTCTGCTGAGCAGATGCGTCAGCCTTACGGCTGATTTCCGGGGCCAGTGTCATAGGTTTTTTTTCGATGCGGCTTTGGATATAGCTCCAGAGTTTCGTAATTTCCTCGCTTGATTTGGAGGCGGGATTAAGCTCCATTACCGTACGACCGTCAATCATGCTGGAGGCGAAATCGACACGCTGATGCAGGACAGACGGGGCAAGTGTGCCATGCTGTGAAAGAGCAATGGCGGCTTCACTGGTAATGCGGGCGCGTGGTGTCGCACCATTGACCACAAACACAAGCGGTGTTCCGAGACCTTCAGCCAGCTCCACCGTGGCGCCGACGGCTCTAAGATCGTGGGGACTGGGGCGCGTGGGAATGATAAGCAGGTCCGCCAGGCCAATGACGGTGGCGATTGTTTCAGTGATGGCAGGGGGGGTGTCGACAATCAGCAGCTTGATGCCCATCTGGGACATACGGGCAATATCGTCTTTCAGATTTTCAATGGTTGTTCTGGCAAAAAGAGGATTTTCCGCTTCCCGCTCATTCCACCATTCTGACAGGCTTCCCTGCGGGTCGGTATCGACAAGGGCGACGGGACCTATGCCGGCCATGTCAGCCTGAACAGCAAGATGACCTGCAAGGGTCGTTTTTCCTGATCCGCCTTTCTGGGACGCTACTGCAATGACTTTCATTCATCTTCTCCTGCCACACGAAACAGCAATTAGTGTCATATGAGGAAAAAAGTAGCGGGAAAAAATTAAATTATATTTACGAAGTCTGAATGACTTAAATAAAATGAGAAGGGGTTTTTATTAAAAATTCCTAGATAATTAAACATTTTTTTAAGGTTAATTTTTATTTACCATAAAGTATAAGGCGCAGTAATATAGAATTATACTGCGCCTTGACTTATTTTTAGCTGAATTGTTTGAAGTCAGGTTTTCTTTTTTCCATAAAGGCCTGCATCGCTTCGCGGGCCTCTGCCGAAACAAGGCGGGAGCCGAAAATTTCTCCCTCCGCTTTCATTTGCTTCAGAACGGCGTCGGTATCCTGCTTTAGCAAGGACTTGGCCAGACGCAGCGCTTCCGGTGCTTTCTCGGCCAGTTTACCAGCGGCGGCCATTGCCGTTGCCTCAAGATTTTCAGGCGCGACAACTTCGTTGACGATACCGTAACTCAGGGCCTTTTCCGGCGAGAAGTTGTCACCGAGGAGCAAGAGCTCAGCGGCCCTCTGATGCCCCAACATTTTTGGAAGCAACAGGCTGGAAGCTGCCTCCGGAACAAGGGCTAAGTTGACGAAAGGCAGGGAAAATGTCGCCTGGTTGGACGCATAAACCAGATCACAATGCAACAACATGGTCGTGCCCACACCCACAGCCAGTCCATTTACAGCGGCGATGAGAGGCTTACGGATATTCGCCAGGGCATACAGAAACCGGATAACCGGCTTTTCTTCATCCTGGGACGGATTTTGAAGAAAGTCCATAAGATCATTGCCACTGGTAAAGCTGTCGGCGGTTCCGGTGATGACGGTAACGCGGATCTCCGGATTGCCTTCTGCGTCATTCAAACTGCTGGCCAGCACTGAATACATATCCTGCGTGAGAGCATTTTTCTTGTCCGCCCGCTCGATCCGGATCGTCTGGATACCGTCCGCAACGGTTACATTTACAAAGTCACTCATGGTTAAACCTTATTCTTGCGTGTGATTTACGGGAGACTTTAACGGATTACAGGTTCCCGGTCAGCTATGACGTAAGGGAAAGAGGCAAAATTAATCAGGGCTGCTTCTAACCGTTCTTTTCATCTAACAAGTCCTCCTTTAGTATTGGCGCTGAAGTCTGTCGCTCCGGATCACCCCCTGCATGTATGATTCCCTTATTCTTATTGCCTGTATTTTCCTGTTGGCCGGAACAATCAAGGGGGTGGTTGGTATTGGTCTGCCGACGGCGTCCATTTCTTTACTGACCCAGCTTGATGCCATTTCCCAGCCGCAAATAGCGATCGCATTGATTATCTTCCCGACCATGCTGTCTAATTTGTGGCAGGTCTACAGGACTGGGGAGGTGGTCAGGACGGCTAAGAGATTTTGGCCGTTTCTGCTCATCATGCTGGTCATTCTGTGGTTCTTCGCGCGTCTCAGTGCTTCCATACCGGAGATCCATTTCCTAATGATCCTCGGAACGGCCATTGCTGTTTTCGCGTTGAGTAGCCTGTTTATTCATCCGCCAAGGCTACCGGAACGGTTTGACCGGCCTGTCCAGATTATGTCGGGTGGTCTGGCAGGGGTGATGGGCGGATTA
>DIYE01000024.1 GCA_002428885.1 Alphaproteobacteria bacterium UBA6062 | reverse complement strand
GGAAGCCTGCTTCCGGTCTCCTCACATTTATTTGAAGATGACTCTAGGCCTGCAACGCCTCGGGTTTCGGGCCGCCGGTCGCCCAGTCGAGGAGTTGGACGGTATGAACAACCGGCAGATCCATCTCGCTGCCGATCTGGGCAATACAGCCGATATTCCCCGCTGCCACCAGATCCGGTGAGGTAGAAGCAATATTTTGGGCTTTTCGGGATCTGAGCCGCGCTGAGAGTTCCGGTTGCAACAGATTATAGGTGCCTGCCGAGCCGCAACAGATATAGGCTTCCGGGATCGGCAACACCTCAAACCCGGCTCTGGCGAGCAGGCTTTTGGGTTCATTAATAACCCGCTGCCCATGTTGCAGGGAGCAGGCGGAATGATAGGCGACCCGCAGATTTTCTTGCCTTTCTACAATCTCCAGTTCCAGATCCTGCAGAAATTCAGAGATATCTTTGGCGAGACCAGCAACCGCCGCCGCCTTGTCAGCCATTTGCGGATCCTGTTCAAAAAGATGCCCGTAATCCTTGACCGTTGTTCCGCAGCCGGACGTATTAATGAGGATCGCATCCAGATCACCGGCTTCCTTCTCTTTATGCCACGCCAGGACATTTTTCCGGGCAAAGGCCAGTGCCGGCTCCTCCTGCCCCATATGCAGTGGCAGGGCGCCGCAACATCCCGCCTCTTCCGGAATGACAACCTCAACCCCGTGACGGGTCAGCAGGCGGATGGTCGCGTCGTTGATATCCGGAGAGAGGACCTTCTGGGCACAACCGGTCATCAGGATAACCCGTTTGCGGGCCTTTGTTCCTTTCGGAGCATGGACCGGGATTTCATCGAGGGCCGACGGCCCCGGCAGATTGCCGGGCGCCATATCGAGCATGGCCCTGATGCGGCCAAAAAACAGGCTCCTAAACGGCCGCGCCAATAACGCACCAAGCAGAGCCAAGCGGAACAATCCGGGCCTGGGTAGAATAAGACCCAAAACCGAGCGCAACGCCCTGTCAGCAAACGGTCGCTCATAGGTTTCATCCACATATTGCCGGGCATGATCCACCAGATGCATATAATCCACCCCGGACGGGCAGGTTGTCATGCAGGACAGGCAAGAAAGGCAACGATCAATATGGGTGACGGTTTCGGCGGGTGCTGGTTCCCCGCTTTCCAGCATCTGCTGGATCATATAAATCCGACCGCGCGGACTGTCCCGCTCGTCCCCCAGTTCTGTATAAGTGGGACATGTCGCTGTGCAAAAACCACAATGAACGCATTTTCTCAGGATGTCATTAGAGCCTGAAAATTTCGGGTCGGCCAGCTGGGCCAGGGAGAAATTTGTTTTCATCAGCCCTGCCCTTCTACCGGATACATCCGCCCCGGATTAAAAATCCCTTCAGGATCAAATCCTTTGCGGACTTTTTCTGACAGAATGTTCATGGCTTTACTTTGTGGCTGGAAGGGTGAAATCCGTTCCCGCAAAGCGGCGCTACCGCGAATAAGTGTCGCATGTCCACCTTCTTTCATGGCGTTTCGAATAACATCTTCACCGCCATCTTCCGCTCCCTCCGGCATGGCAACCCAAATCAGACCGCCCCCCCAGTCCATAAAATACTCAGCCTCCGGATGAGCTCCGGACAAAGCTTCGATATAGGCAGATGCACTGGCCGGTGGTATTGAAACACGCCAGACAACACGCTGCATGTCTCCGGTAAAGGCACTTGCATTCCCGGTAAAGGTCCAGAACTTCTCCGAATTATGCCCGTGCAGTTCTTCAAGAGAACCCACATCTTTCATCTCATCGCGCAGCGCCGCACAGCGATATTCAGCGGACGGAGCAGGACCTTCCACCAGAAAGGCTGTCACAGATGCCATGCCATTCGTCACATGCCCGATATCAGTACGGGCAGCGATTTCTGCGGGCAGATAAGCCGCAGCAGAGACCTCATGAACAGAGGACAAAGCATCCCGCATGGCAGTCACAGCCTGTTCCGACTGCAATCCGAAGACAAGAACGGTTCGGCTTTTCTCCGGCCTTGGTAATACCTTGAAGGTCAGGCTCGTACAGAGCGCGATGGTTCCATAACTGCCGCAGACCAGTTTACACAGATCATATCCGGTCACATTTTTCATGACCCGGCTACCGGTCTGGAAGGCTTCACCTCTTCCTGAAAAGCCACGGACGCCCAATAGGTGATCCCTGGCAGCTCCGGCCTTGATCCGGGCGGAGCCGGAGAGATTGCATCCAAAGACACCGCCGATGGTCGACAGCCCTGGGTCGAGACCCAGCAGCGGGCCGTAATCAGGTGGTGAAAAAGCCAGTTTCTGTCCCGCCTGCTTCAGGACGTCCTGAACCGTCATCAGGGACGTTCCGGCTTTAGCCTGCATGACCAGTTCCGCCGGTTCATGCATTTCTACGCCCTCTAGTCCGGCGAGACGCAGTCCGGCATCGGCATGGACGGGACGCCCCAATGCGGCTTTGCTGTTATTCCCCTGGATCTGCAGTGCTTTTTTACCGCTTAATGCCCAGTCCAGAATATCCGGGATCTGACCTTCATCACTGATATCGAAAATGTCCATCTTCTAGAACCTCGGCAGGTCGGGGAACGGCAGCTCACCGTTATGAACATGCATCTTGCCAAGTTCCGCACAGCGATGCAGGACAGGAAATACTTTCCCTGGATTTAAACGTCCATCGGGATCAAACGCGCATTTCAAGCGCTGTTGCTGCTTCAGATCTTCCTCTGAAAACATTTCCGTCATCAGGTCCCGCTTTTCAATACCGACCCCATGTTCACCGGTCAGGACACCGCCCACTTCGACGCAGAGCTTCAGGATATCAGCGCCAAACTGCTCGCATTTTTCAAGCTCACCGGGCACGTTGGCATCAAACAGGATCAACGGATGCAGATTACCGTCACCGGCATGGAACACATTGGCCACCCTGAGCCCGTAATGATTGGAAAGTTCGTTCATCCGGGCCAGCACTTTGGGTAACTGCCCCCGAGGGATCGTGCCGTCCATGCACATATAATCCGGGGAAATCCGGCCAACCGCCGGGAAGGCTGCCTTACGGCCGGCCCAGAAGGTCATTCTTTCTTCTTCGGACTGGCTTTCCTTAATGACTGTTGCCCCGCAGGCTTTGGCAATTTCACCGATCTGCCGGTTGTTATGATCGATTTCCACCTGCGGACCATCCAGTTCAACAATCAGCAATGCTTCCACATCCAATGGATAACCGGCATGACAAAACTCTTCCGCCGCATGGATGGCATAGCGGTCCATCATCTCCATACCAGCCGGAATGATACCTGCCCCGATGATTTTACCGACGCAATCCCCGGCCTGCTCGCTGGACGGAAAACCGATCAACTGCGCAGAGACATGCTCCGGGCTTTTAAGCAATCTCACCGTTACTTCCGTGATCACCCCCAGCAATCCTTCAGAGCCGGTGATCACCCCCATCAGGTCATAACCATCCGCATCCAGATGTTTGCCGCCAAATTGCAGGATCTCACCATCCATGGTGATCATTTCGACGCCCAGCACGTTGTTGGTGGTGAGACCATATTTCAGGCAATGGACACCGCCCGAATTCTCGGCAATATTCCCGCCGATCGTACAGGCGATCTGGCTGGAGGGATCCGGTGCATAATAAAAGCCGTCTGCTTTGACCGCTTCCGTGATCGCAAGGTTTGTCACACCTGGCTGCACAACAGCACAGCGGTTGTCATAGTCGACTTCCAGAATACGGTTAAATTTTCCAAGGCCCAGCAGAACACCATCTGCAAGGGGAAGCGCACCGCCGGAAAGAGAGGTGCCCGCGCCGCGCGGCACCACATTGACCTTTTCGGCCGCGCAGAATTTCAGGATCTCGGAAATTTCTTCCTTGGTTTCCGGCAGAACAGCCACCATCGGAAGCTGCCGATAGGCACTAAGGCCATCACATTCAAAAGCCCGCAGACCGGCTTCCTCATCAATGACGCCGCCCGGGCCTGTCACGATATCCCGTAATGCCTGGACCAGATATGTTCTTTTGGCCAGAACATCCTGATCGGGTTTTGGCATCTTTACCATTGTCCCGCTATCCTTCCCTGCTCAGCTCATTGGGCCTGTCACCCTTAGATAAGGAATATAACGGTACTGCAGGCATAAAAAAACCGCGGCTGCCAAACAGCGCGGCTTTTTTCACCATTCAGAAATTCCAGGGAATTTCCGCCAGTTTGAAAGGCAGGAGCCTTATCCCTGACGCGCCTTAAAGCGTGGATTGGTCTTATTGATTACATAAACCCGTCCTTTGCGACGGACAACGCGGCAATCGCGATGACGCTTTTTCGCGGACTTGAGCGAGTTGATGACTTTCATGGTACAGACCCCAAAAAACTGTTCTGAATTCGAAGGCCGGAACATACTGGCCTCCCGCAGCAGAGTCAATGGGCAAAACAGCTCATTTCTCCGGAATTTACCGATGTTTTTCTGCTGCCTATATAATTTCTGCCGGAACCCGGGCATAAATCCGGAAAACCTTGAGCACACCAGCCTCCATTGCCTTAACACGCGCCGTCCAAAGTTCCCCTTCTTTCAGAACCCAGGCATGCAGGTGTCCGCTATCTGCACCGCGACTTGTGGCGGCGGCATAATCAGCAAATGCCTTCAGAACGTTGGCTTTATATTCCTCAGTTGTATCCTCGGCAATACTCACCTCAAATCCGGCATTGGTCAGCATCTGACGGACTTGCTGAACGTCGACCATTGTCGGCTCAATAGGCTCAACAGCCAGCCATTCTTTCAATGCCGGATCATCCAAAGACGCACCATCCAGCATATAATCAGACATCATGAACTGGCCTTCGGGCTTCATCATGCCATGCAGCTTATTAAAGCAGTCCTGTTTATTTTTTACACAGAACAGGGCTTCAGACGCATAAGCCACATTGGCTGATTTAAGCTTCGGCTTGAAATCTTCGAAGTCACAATGATGATATTTGATATAGCGGGTCATGCCTGCCATTTTGGTCATCTCTCGGGATGCATTTGCCAGTTCTTCATCGGATTCATAGGCATCCACGTAAGCTTCATGCTGATCAACCACCCAATGCGCAAAACCACCAAGACCGGAGCCAATTTCGGCAACACTCATTGTCTTGTTCATTCCCATGGGGGTCGTAAGACGCGTTTTCACCGCATCCGGAATACACCGCGTCATTCCGTCACCAAACAGGGTCACGACGGATTTCTGCCGACTGATCGCCCAGCCCTGTACAGTCGGAGGACCTTCATCCTCCGGCGGCTCGTCAGACTCAGCAACCTCCAGCTGTTTAACAGGCTGCTTCAGTTCATACCCGTCCCACCACAGTTTCAGTCGTGCTTTGAACGGTAATTTACTTTCGTCGTCTTCTTGTGCACTGCTCGCTTCAGCACTCATTATCCAACCTTGGCTTCTCGCCGATCAACTCGCTAAAAAGCCCCAGACTCCAAACTGTTACACTACTTCAATCGCACATCATGTCAGAAATACATTAACCATGTGTAAATCGATCGAACGCAGTGTTTCCCTTAATTCAGCGACTATACTCCTCTCTCAACTCTCTCTTCAAGACCTTTCCGATTGTGCTGCGCGGCAGGTCATTCCTGAACGCAACCCCGGAAATACGCTGGGTCTTCCCAAGCCGGTCATTCACCCAGTCCTTGATATCCTCTTCACTATCTCCAGCACCGCCGGTCAGGACAACCAGTGCCAAGGGTGTTTCTCCCCAGTCGTCACTCGGCACACCAATAACGGCAACATCCGCTACCGAAGGATGCTGAACCAGTTCGGCTTCGATATCCGCTGCATAGATATTGAAACCACCCGAAATGATCATGTCTTTCTTGCGATCCAGCAGGAACAGGAAACCGTCCTCATCAAAACGACCCATATCGCCGCTTTTAAAAAAGATCTGCCCATCCGGTGACGTCCAGAGCATCTCTTCGGTGAGATCCGGACGGTTATAATATCCGGTCATCATAGCGTCGGACCGACCGCAGATTTCCCCGACTTTACCGATCGGCAGTTCATTTCCGTCTTCATCAATAATCCGCAAATCCACGCCTTCTCCCGGCTTGCCAACTGAAGCAAGTTTATCCGGGAAATCCGTCGCCGAAAGAACGGTCCCGATACCACCTTCGGTCAGGCCGTACATTTCGATGAGTTTTCCCGGCCAGCGGTTAATGGCATCCAGTTTCACGCCTTCCCGGAGCGGAGCACTGGTGGAAAATTTCAATTCAAAATGACTGAGGTCCCGCTTGCCGAAATCCTCATGCGCCAGGATACGCTGATACTGAACCGGCACCAGCATTGTATGGGTAACCTTCTCCTCTTCAGCCAGCCTTAAATAGCCTTCCGTATCAAACTTAGACATCAGAACAACCCGGCCGCCCAGCGCCAGCGTCGGCAGCATCACAACCAGCGTCGTATTGGAATAAAGCGCCGTCGAAGACAGGGTAACCGCTCCCGGCCCGACACCCAGGCTTTCAAAACGGAAGGTATGCTGGGCTCGCATGGAATGACTTTGCTCAATCCCCTTGGGAACGCCTGTCGTTCCGGAGCTGTAGATAAGATTAAACGGATCCTCCGGGCGAATATCAGCGATATGCTCAGCCTCGGACGCCGTTTGCAACAGCCCCTCATATCCAGTCCAGCCATCAGCCTCAAAATCAAAGGAAATCCTGTTCTCAAGGCCAAAGCCGGGCATGTCATTGATGAAAGGTTCCAGCAGAGACAGGGGGCCTGAAGAAGCAAAGATCATCTTGGCCCCGCAGTCCTTTATCATGCCTTCCAACTGAACAGACGACGCCATGCCGGACAAAGGCACAATACAAAGGCCGGCCTGCAGGGTTCCCAAAAACACTTCCATATATTCCAGACTGCTCTTTGCAAGAACAGCGATTGTGTCGCCCCGCTCAAACCCCCGGTCGGTCAGCATATTGGAAACGCGATTAATCCTCGGCATCAACTCAGCCCAGGTTCGCACTCGGCCATCTGCTTTCAGAACCTCGAGGTCCGGATGCGCCGCTGCCATACTCCGGATGCGATCCGGAAAGGGAATAAAGCCTTCCACTGCTGACAGGTCACTATAAATTTTCCGGGAAGCCGGCATTCCGCTCATTCTTGTCTCCTGTAATCCGTTAAGGCTTCCGGTGTGGTGCGCTGAGAATAGCACTCCTTCAGGCAACAACCTTCCGCATTGTTTTTCTTTTTTCCGTAAGATAGACAGAAGCTACCCGAAAGCCAACACAGATTCGAGCCATAAAAAGCCGACCAGGACCTTCTATGTTTACCCTTCATCCCAGACTGGAACAGGATACCTTCCTTATTAAGAAACTGGAGATCAGCCAGCTCAGGTTGATGAATGACAGCCGTTATCCCTGGGTCATGCTGGTGCCGGAAAGACCGGATGTTACCGACCTTCATCACCTCTCAGGAACGGACTACGCGGCAGTCATGCAGGAGATCCGAGAGGTGAGCATAAGGATGGAAGATCTTTTCTCGCCCTTTAAAATGAATATGGGTGCCCTCGGCAATCTGGTACCGCAGCTTCATATTCATATCATTGCTCGCGACAAGGAAGACGATGCCTGGCCCGGTCCGGTTTGGGGTGTTGGCGAAGCCCGCCCCTATACGGAACCCGCGAAGAATAGCCTGTTAGAGAAAATATCAAAAACTATATAATATAATTTAACCGGTTAAATATACTTATATCCATTTTATCCAGCGTCCGTGGAAATCACCACGGGCCAAAACAGTGCTTTCTCCGCCCGGCCATAAGGTCAGTGTCAGGGCAGCACCAGGACGTTGACCATCTGCTTCCAGACGGAGCCAGGCAAGAGGCGTCTTATCTGTCGCCTGCATACCTGCGGCTTCCAGCAGCGTTTTCCCTTCTTTCTGCTTGTCTTCAGGGAAATACTGCCAGGCGATGGTATGATAGATCACATGAACGGCCCGCTCATGCCTCTCCCCTAACCGCTTTGCCAACCAATCCACGGCATCGGAGCGAGCAATAGCCTCGTCCTGAGCCGCGGCATAGGCGATAGCAGCCTCGGTCTTGCGGATCCGTTCCGTCTGATCGGGCCAGAGATAAGAGAGGAGTTTTTCCTGCTCTTTCGGATCTTTGAGATTAATGGGATTGAGATCGCAGGCGGCGCGGCTTCGGACACTCAGATCCATCGGATCAGGCAAAGCTCCTTCGCAGTCCGGCTCCAGCAACACGTGGGCATCATCCTCGCCCCATCGATTATCCCCCAGGCGATATCCGTAATGATCCCAATAGAGATTAAGCCCCGCGCTGGCACCCAATTCCGACGTTACCAGTTCATTCATACCGGTTCGCCGGGCAATTTCGAAGAAGCCCGGCAGCAGCATTCCCGCCCGTCGCACCTCGTTCGTCTGAGGGGCACTTTTCAGGCGCTCCAGAATATACACCTCTTCCAGTTCAGCAGCCTGGCAGAGTGCGTCAAACAGATCGTTGTCTGAAACTTTAGCATCATTAGGCGGATATACCGCACTGAGAGCCGATACTGTTCCTGACCGTACAAGCCCGTGAAACGCACCGGCTAACCTTAACGGAACAGAATCCCCATAAGGAGAGACATCTCCCGGCCAGCGACGGATCATCTCCCAAACCGGCCCCTCTTCCGGCAACCGTTCCGCCAACAATCCGCAAAGACGCTCCATAAAAGGAGAGTCGAGATTGGCACAGGCTTTGGACTGCGTATGAAAGGCTTCAACGAGAGCGTTCTGGGTCATCATCATTCCTTCTGATCAGGCCTGGAACAGGCGGAAAAGGTCTTCGAGAGGGGAAGACCTGGCAGAGCCCGACAGTTGGGCGAAGAAGGAAGACTATAGTGTTTTTGTTGATTTTTCTCAAATTGGGGCGGGAGGCGATAGCTTTGTAACGCCTCCCAAATCAGGATATCCGGATCAGATAATCCGTTTGCGGATCTGGGTCACGACCAGCTCTACAAGAGCGACAACCACCAGCATGCTGAGCAGCACCATAGCAACCCTGTCCCAGTAGAACAGCTCCAGCGCCGTGCTGAGCGCAACACCGATGCCACCGGCGCCCACCAGTCCGAGAACAGCAGATTCCCGAAGATTGATGTCCCAGCGGAACAGAGCCACAGACCAGAAGGTCGGCAGGACCTGCGGCCAGTATCCCATCATCATGATGCTGAACCAGGGTGCACCGGTTGCCTCAAGAGCTTCAATGGGCCCCTTATGGCTCTCCTCCAGTGCTTCACCAAACAGCTTGCCGATAAAACCGACGGAGCGGAAAGCAATGGCCAGAGCACCAGCCAGCGGCCCCGGGCCAACAATGGCAACAAACAGCAGAGCCCAGACCAGTGAATTAATGCTCCTGGAAGACACCAGGATCAGTCTCGCAAACCAGTTCAGAAACTTGTTCTGCGTGACATTCTCAGCCACCATAACACCAACCGGGATCGCCAGAATAAGGGCCAGCAAAGTTCCTACGGTTGCAATATGAATAGTTTCCATCAGAGCTTCGTGGATCGTGCTGGGATAATAGCTCGCATCCGGCGGCCACATGCGGTTGAACATATCGGCGATCTGTTCAGGTGCATCCAGCAAAAACTCCGGAATGATCTCGATGGTCTGCAGGGACACCACGATGGCCGCCAGCGTGACAAAATAGAAGAGGAAACGGCTGGTCCGCTCAAGCGGGGTGAACCGGTTCCAGGTCCGCTTTTCAAGGAAAGCGGATGGGTCAGAAACGTTTCGATTCATCGGTACAGTTTCCTCATCACATTATTGATCCCTTCCGCAACCATGATCACCGCAATGATGGAAATCAGAATGGCAGCGACGAAGTCATAGTCGAAACGCTGGAAAGCAGCGAACAGGGTACCGCCGATACCCCCCGCCCCGACAATCCCCACCATGGTGGAGTTCCGAAGATTGGAATCGAGTTGATAGGAGGTGAAACCGATAAACCGGCCCATGACCTGCGGCAGAACACCAAAAGTGATCACACTGGCAAACGGTGCGCCGGTGGCCCGGATCGCTTCAATCTGCTTGAGGGAAATTTCTTCAATGGCTTCCGCAAACAGCTTGGCAATAAAACCGATGGACGCAACAACCAGCGCCAGCGTTCCGGCAAGAGCACCAAAACCGACAGCTTTCACAAACAGGATTGCGACGATTACCGGGTGAAAGGACCGGCAGGCAACAATAATGGCGCGCGCTGGCCAGGTAACCCAGGCCGGCATCAGGTTGCGGGCTGCCAGAAAGCCGATCGGCAAGGACAGGATGACGCCTGCTGTTGTGGCAATCACCGCAATCTGCAGGCTTTCCAGTAGCCCCTCGATCAACAGGTTATAGCGCTCAAAATTAGGGGGTATCATCCGGGCGATAAAATCCGCCCCGTGCCCCAGGCCTGCAGCCAGCCGTTCACCGCTCACATCAAACAATGAGAGCACATAAGCGACATAGCCGGCCACGGCAAGATAGGCCAGCGTCACCCACCAGTTACGCTTGGGCACATATTTGGGCCCGCCTGATTTGGTATCCGTCATACTCATGTCAGCCAGTCCTCACCGCCATAAATGGCCTTCAGGTGATCATTTTCGAGCTGGTCCGGCGGGCCATCGAAAATGACCTTACCGGCGGACATGCCGACAATGCGATCCGCGAAACGTTTAGCGAGGGACACATCATGGATATTGATCATCACCGGGATATGTCTTTTACGGGCCTGCTCCGTCATCAGTTCCAGGATCTCGACAGATGTTTTTGGATCCAGGGAAGAGGTCGGTTCGTCAGCCAGCAGAATATTCGGTGACTGCATCAGTGCCCGAGCAATAGCCACGCGTTGGCGCTGACCACCGGACAAGGCATCGGCTCGCTGATCGGCGAACTGGGACATGCCGACCTGTTCCAATAGATCAAAGGCCTTGTCGATATCCTCAGAGGAGAATTTACGAAGCCAGGCCCGTATGGGGGAGACATAGCCAAGCCGTCCGCTCAACACATTCTCCATCACCGACAGTCTTTCCAGCAGGTTATATTCCTGGAAGACCATACCGATATGACGACGGGCATTGCGGAGTGAGCGTCCACCAAGTGTTGCCAGATTCTGATCCATGAACAGGATATCACCGCCGGTCGGATCAACCAGCCGGTTGATACAGCGGATCAGCGTACTTTTACCGGTCCCGGACGGACCGATGATGGCTGTAATATCCTTGGCTTCGATTTCCAGGGAAATACCGGACAGGACCGGTTTTCCGGGTGTATATTCCTTGACAAGATTATTGATCACAAGCGCACGAGAGGATTGCGGTCCCGCGTGCAGATCCTGCCTGGCGGCCGATTGAGTCATAATAAATTCCTGTTGCAAATTCTGTTTACCCGTCTGCTCAGGCGTTCGGGTGCATCCCTTCCGGTCCCGGCTAGTTGGACCGGGGTGGAAGCCAGGCAACCAGGGCCCGACTTCCCTCCAGGAAGGACGGATTATCGGCCGGATCAAACCGGCCGATCAGCAGCCTTACTGCTTCTTTTTCTTCTTTGCTTTTTTGGCGGCCTCTTTGGCAGCCATCGCGTCGAGACCTTTACGGTCATAGGAAGCACCGGTTGCCGCAGCGATGGTACGGATCACATCCCAGTCAGCCTTATAGGTGATCGGATAAAAACGATCAGCCCCTTTAAAGGCTTTCTGCATCTGCTCAGGGAAACGATAGGTGTGGAAAGCACCGACAATTTTGTGAACCAGATCCGGGTGCAGATCATGGGCATAGGCAAAGGAGGATGTCGGGAATTTCGGGCTACGATACAGAATTTCGATATCTTCCGCTTTCACAACACCGCGGGCAACCATCCGTGTAAACACGTCAGAAGCAACCGGAGCCGCATCATAGTCGCCGGAGACAACACCCAGAATGGACTGGTCGTGCTTGCCGGAGAAGACGATTTCGTAATCTTCACCCGGTGTCAGGCCTTCATCAGGCAACAAGGCGCGCGGCGCCAGATTACCGGAGTTGGAAGACGGAGACGTATGAGCGATTTTCTTGCCTTTAAGATCCGCAAGAGATTTGATGCCACTGTCTTTGCGGGTGATCATGATCAGGTTGTAACCCTGGAAGCCGTCCGGCGTACCCTTCACGGCGATCGGAACAGCGCCGGCCAGGTTCACGGCAAAACCGGTCGGACCTGTTGAAAAGCCCGCAATATGCAGACGGCCGGAGCGCATGGCTTCAATTTCTGCGGAGTTGGACTGAACGGTATAATAAACAACTTTCTTGCCCGTGGCCTTTGACAGATATTCCTGGAAATCCGCAAAAGCATCCCGGTAAACGGCTGGATCTTCAACCGGTGTATAGGTGAAAACCAGTGTGCTCGGGTCTTTCCACTTGCTTTCATCGGCTGGCTGATCCGCCACCAAATCTTTATCCGCATCGCAGTAAAGCGTGTCCAGGCTACCGCGCGGGCAATCCTGCTGAGCATGAGCCGGAGCGGACGCCAGGGTAAACATGGCACCGCCGATAAGGGTGGCCGCACAGGCCAACATTTTAGAACGCATTCTGTTCCTCCCCAATTCTTTGTTCATATCAGAGTCAGGAGCCATTGGAGGGTCCTGACCTTAGACATCCGGCAACCTGCCGGACGTTCCCGACCTATCAGCAAAGAGCGGGCCAACTTTCTGAAAACGGCTTTACTATAAGGGAAAGCCTCTAACGGCGCCGATTGGAAAATACGCTCATCCAGGCATTTTCAGACAATTTTGGCAGAGATATTCACAGAAACATGACAAAATTATCTGATTTCAGAACATTTCTGAGATATTTACCTTTTGAAAGACTTGCAGAAACACCAGCTCTGCCCCTAACGTGCCGCTATGTCCAAACTCACTTTGAGCAAAACTGCCGCACCAAACCGGAAGAGGCGGCTCCACCTGCTTCCGTCAGGCATCGGCGCGCGCGTCAATCTCGCTTTCGCGGCGATCTGCCTGGTGATGTTCGGCACTCTCATCCTGTCCTGGCTTGCATTTGAAGAGCTCGGTGGTCAGATCAGCGAGTTTAACGAGGTTCGCACCCCATCCCTGTCCAGATCCATCAACCTTCTTGGGATTGCCGGCGGGTTTCTGGAAAAAGGCCCTTCCCTTGCCGTATCAACGACGGAAACGACAAGAAGAAAACTCTATCTCCGGCTGGAAGATGATCTGAACCGGATGGAGGTGCTGAACAGCGCCTCCGGCCAGGACGAGCTTAGCGCGGAAGATCGCAGTCGCATCGGCCGACTGATTGAAAGGCTGAAAACCAGCCTGACCCTCCTGAACAGCTCAGCAAAATACCGGATCAACCTGCTGGAAGAACAGCAGCGGCTGATGAATGATCTCACAGGCGTTATCCATGGATCGCAGGCAGCCCTTGAAGCCTTTATCACCATGCCGGACATTAAACTGCAAACGATTGTTCCTTTCGACAGGGCGTTGGCCCGGTTGGAAGGGCAGCTTGAAAACTGGTTCCGGATTCGTGATGAAGCCGCCCTGAATGAGCAATCCGCACAGATTGCCGACATTCTTGAAATCCTGTCCGACAATATGACGGCTCTGCCTGCGCCTATTCCAACGGATGTTTTCGCCATAAAGGCCTTGCTGGATACCAACCAAGGGCTGCTGGCGCAAAAGAAAAAGCAGGTTTCGGTAGACAGAAATACGGCCCTGGAACTGGAGCGGATCAGTGTCAAAGTCCGGCAGATCCGACTCATCCTGACCCTGAATGTAAAACGCACAGAACGAGCCGTACAAGAAGCCGCCGATGATGCGAGGGAACTGATCCGCATACGAACTGCACAGTTGGTGATCGCCGTCGCCCTGGTGATTTTTCTCGCTTTTCTGGCAAGCCACGTCTACGTGCGGCGATCTCTTATCCGGCGCCTGATGCTGCTCGGACAATCTATGGAGCATATCGCCAAAGGACATCTCAACACACCCATCCATACCAAGGGCGAGGATGAGATTGCCCGGATGGCTGATGCCCTGGTGGTTTTCCGTAATACGGCACGGGAAGTAGAAGAACAGCAAACCAGAGCCATTATCGAAAGCTCCGTCGCCGGACTGGTCATGACCGATAAATCGGGGCGCATCGAATTTCTAAGCAATACCGCCCGCCAGTTGCTGGGCTACGAGGAAACAACCAGACCAGAGGATAGTCGAAACATGCAGGATCTGGTTCTTGGAAAAGAGCAACAGGCCCTCGACAACCTGATCCGGGACCAGAAAGCCGATGCGATCATCGAACTTTTGTTCCAACGTCGGGATGGCCGTATTTTCCCCGGAGACATTGCCTGTCGGCGGATTGAACAGCGCAGCGGCACTAAACTGATTTTCACCCTTTATGATGTGACAGACCGCAAGGAAGCCCAGAACAGGCTGGAAGAAACGGTCGCAAACCGGACAGCGGATTTGCAGAAAACCAATGAAGAGCTGCGTCAGGAAATTATCCAGCGGCAAAAGACCGAAACCCTGCTCAGAAGCACCAAGGAAGAGTTGGTGCAGGCCAGCAAACTGGCGTCTCTCGGCAAGATGGCGTCGGGTATCTCTCATGAATTGAACCAACCCTTGATGGCGGTGTCTACTTGGATCCATAATACGGTTCTGCTTCTTGAAAAGGGAGATCTGGAAACAGCGAATAAAGCCCTCGCCGATATGGATATCCAGGTCCGACGCCTCATAGAGCTGGCCTCTCACTTACGGTCTCTTGCCCGCCAGCCTTCCCTGGAATTTGCGCCGGTTGACCCTGCAGATGTGCTGGAGCGGGCTCTCGGCCTGTTTTCTGAGCGGATCCGACAGGACAAAGTTGAAGTCATCAACAGCCTGACCAAAGGATCCGATAGCCTTGAGACAGATCTCCTACGCCTTGAGCAAATGGTCATCAACCTGATTTCCAACGCCCTGGACGCCATGAAGGAGGCTCCTTCAAAGAAGCTTACCCTGACCCTTATGGAGACGGATGGCGACCGGATTGCCCTCTCCTTTACCGATACAGGATCAGGGATTAATGAAACGGATCTGCCACATCTTTTCGACCCTTTCTTTACCACCAAGGATGTTGGACAAGGAATGGGGCTCGGCCTGTCGATCTCCTATAATATTGCCCGATCTCTAGGCGGCACCATTGAAGCCAGCAATACGGGAACCGGTGCCAGTTTCACGATTTCATTGCCTAGGAAGCAGAGTAAAGTGGCCCCTTCCCTGCAAGCTGAGGAGATCTGGTAAATGGGTTCGTTACGCACCAATATATCGGTTTATTTTATCGATGACGACCCGGCTGTTCTCAGCAGTGCAGCACAGACGCTGGAGCTTTCGGGAAGAACCGTGGTTACCCATGACAGAGCCAAACCAGCTCTTGAAACCCTGTCGACGGAGCTGCCCTCCGTGATTATCGTCGATGTCCGGATGCCGGAAATGGACGGTCTTGAATTCCTGGAAAAAGCCGTCGCGATTGATCCGGAACTGCCGGTTATTCTGCTGACCGGCCACGGGGATGTGGATATGGCAGTCCGGGCCATGCGGACCGGCGCCTGGGACTTTCTGCAAAAGCCTGTTCATCCCCGGCAGTTGATGGACTGTACTGAACGGGCGGCCCGCCACCGGGCTGTGGTCCTTGAAAACCGGGAGTTTCGCAAAGCCGGCCTTGATACGGATGGTATTTCACGCCGCCTTCTCGGCTCCTCAGAAGGCATCCAGTCGCTTCGCACTACTGTTGCTGCGCTTGCCCAGGCGGATGCCAATATCCTGATCCGCGGTGAGACCGGTTCCGGCAAGGAAGAAGTGGCCCGCTGTCTTCACGAGTTCAGCCCCCGCAAGAACGGAAATTTTGTCGCGATCAATTGCGGGGCCGTCCCGGAAAGCATGATTGAAAGCGAGCTGTTCGGCCATGAAAAAGGCGCCTTTAC
>DIYE01000023.1 GCA_002428885.1 Alphaproteobacteria bacterium UBA6062 | reverse complement strand
TCAGGTTGCCGGTAAACTCTTTCAGTTTCTGCTGATCATTGCTTTTGGTTATCTTGTCTGGGAGCTAGTTTCGCTCTGGATCAACAGAAAACTTGCCGCTGAAATGACGACTGCCGGTATCGACTTGAACACTGAGGAACCCGGCGGCGGTGAAGGCGGCGGAACCGGTGCTTCCCGTCTTTCTACCATTTTGCCGTTGATCCGCTTTACGGTTCAGGCGGCCATCATTGTCATTACCTTCCTCATTGCTCTTGGAGAAATCGGTATAGAGATCACCCCTCTTCTCGCCGGTGCCGGTATTATTGGTCTGGCAGTCGGTTTTGGGGCCCAAAAACTGGTAGCGGATGTTGTTTCAGGCATCTTCTTCCTGGTCGATGATGCATTCCGGTCTGGAGAATATTTGGAAATTGAAGGTACCTTCGGCACCGTCGAGAAAATATCGCTGCGCTCCCTGCAGCTTCGCCATCATAAAGGCCCTGTTCACACCATCCCTTATGGAGAGATCCCAAAGATCACCAACTTTTCCAGAGATTGGGTGATTGTCAAATTACGTTTCACCGTACCTTTCGATACAGACCTCCATAAAGTCAAAAAGATCTTCAAACAGATCGGTGCTGAAATGATGGAGGTTCCGGAATTTGCCGAAGACCTGATGCAACCCTTTAAATCCCAGGGCGTCCTTGAGGTGAATGACGTGGGTATTGTTGTCCGCGGCAAATTTATGGCCAAGCCTGGAACACAATTTGTTCTGAGGAAAGAAATCTATGCCCGGGTTCAAAAAGCTTTTGATGCCAACGGCTTGCAGTTTGCCCGCAAGGAAGTCAGGGTCAAAATTGACGGTGATCCCAATAATCTGACCGAGGACGAAAAGCAGACAGTTGCCGCGGCAGCATCCGACGCAGCAGATCAGCAGGAAGACACAGCCGCATCAAAACCGGGTCCCGGTACGTGATGGCTTCAAGGAAAATTTATTCCGATTTGTAGGGGCAATCTGAAAAGCTGCCCCTATGTTCCTCAGTAGGTTCGTCAATGAAGAGGGTAATATGGCATACGGAAAAAGCGAAAAAATCACCTTTACGAATAATCAGGGACAGCAACTGGCAGCCCGACTGGACAGACCGTTATCACAACCCAGGGCCTATGCTCTGTTTGCCCATTGCTTCACCTGTTCCAAAGACATTTTTGCCGCTTCCCGTATCGCCCAGGGGCTTGTTCAGAATGACATCGCCGTTCTCCGGTTTGATTTTACAGGACTTGGCAGTAGCGAGGGAGAGTTCGAAAATACCAACTTCAGCTCCAACGTGGATGATCTGGTTGCCGCAGCAGAATTTCTGACAGAAGACTATAAAGCTCCGGATCTGTTAATTGGCCACAGCTTGGGAGGTGCAGCCGTCCTGGTGGCAGCAAAACACATCCCGTCCGCCAAAGCCGTCGTCACCGTCAATGCACCAGCCGATCCGGATCATGTAAAGGAAAATTTTGCAGTTGCCCTGGATAAAATCCGGGAAACGGGTATCGCGGAAGTATCTCTGGCGGGACGGCCTTTTACCATCAAGAAACAATTCCTGGACGATATATCGGAGCAAAATCTGGCACGGGATGTTTCCAGTCTTGGAAAAGCGTTGCTGGTTTTTCATGGACCACGGGACCAAACCGTCGGTATCGAAAATGCAGCAATCATCTTCACGGCCGCCAAACATCCCAAAAGCTTTATCACCCTGGATGATGCCGATCACCTTCTGTCTCGCCGGGAAGATGCAGCTTATATCGCCGATACGCTTTCAGCCTGGGTTAAACGCCATATTCCTAATACGGAAGAAGCTCTCCAGCTTGATGAGGGAGACGTGAGGGTCAGTGAAAATGCCCTTGGAAAATTTGCCCAGATTGCCTCTGTCAGCGGCAAACATACGCTCCTTGCTGATGAGCCGGTCCGCATCGGCGGAGATGACAGCGGTCCGACACCCTACGGTCTTCTTCTTGCCGGACTGGGTGCCTGTACGACAATGACAGTTCGTATGTATGCCGACCGGAAGAAATGGCCTCTCGAACATGTCAGCGTCCGCCTGAAACATGATAAAATCCATGCGGATGACTGTGAGGCCTGCGAAACAGGCAGTGGAAAAGTGGACCAGATAGATCGGATTTTGACACTGAACGGCGACCTAACCCCGGATCAGCGTCAAAAACTGCTTGAGATTGCCGATAAATGCCCGGTCCACCGAACGCTTCATTCTGAGGTTCATATCGTTACGGAACTGGAAGGCTGATTATCCGCTAACCAGGCCGACAAGAACCCGGTTGTCATCAGATTTCAAGGAGAAATCATCTCCTGCCAGATGCCTCGCTGCCGGACTGCAAAGCCAGAGCACAGCCTGGGCCGCCGAGGCTGCCGGTATATGTCTGTCGGGAGTGAGACTGCTGACCGGATTAATGCCCGACCGGCGAATAGCCGTTTGCATATCTGTCGCAACAGTGCCGGGACTAAGCCCTATTACCGTCACATCTTTTTCCCTGAATTCCTTATCGGCACAACGGGTCAGGGAAAGCACCCCTGCTTTGCTGGCACAATAATGGCTCCATCCTTCCAGCGCACTTGTTGCCGCACCAGAACTGATATTAATAATCGTGCCGCCGCCCTGCTCAGCCATGACTGGTGCAGCATACCGGATACCGTTGTAAACACCTTTGAGGTTGATATCGATTGCCCTGGACCAGTCATCCGGCTCACTATCCTCCAGCCGGTTGATCGGTTCAATCACACCTGCGTTGTTAACAAGGATATCCAACCTGCCATATCGCTCCGTCGCAAGAAGAACCGCCTGTTTCACATCCTTCGAAGATGAAACATCACAGACGATACTCTCTGCTCGCCCGCCCCGCGATCGGATAACCTCTTTTATAGTCGCCAATCTGTCTGCTGAACGGGCCGCCAGCAGGACTGTGATCTCCTGACGGGAAAACTCATAGGCCGTGGCTTCGCCGATCCCACGGCTGGCACCAGTAATCAGAGCGACCTTTTCAGAAAATTCATTCATTTTCTTCTCCTCGAATTAAGACAGATCAATTCTGGAGACATTTATTTTCTCATTAAATAACGTATTATTCATTGTATTAATGTCTATAATACATGAATGAATATTCAGTCCCTGAAACTATTTCTTTCTGTTGTGGAATGGGGAAGCTTTGCCGCCGCCGCCCGAGCGTCAAATATTGATCCTTCTCAGATATCAAGAGCCATATCCGGCCTTGAGGAAGACCTGGGTATTCGGCTGTTTCATCGCACAACCCGCTCCCTTGCCCTTACAGATCAGGGCATAAACTATCATGCCAGGGTCCGGGACATTCTCGATGAACTGGAAGCAGCGACAGAACAAGCCCGCTTATCGGTGCAATCTGTCACCGGTACGCTGAAAATCACATTGTCCAGCGCCTATGCGAACACCCGGCTCATTCCCCTGTTACCCGAGTTTCGGAAACGCTGGCCTGATATCAGGTTGGAGATTCTGGTTACAGATGACAAAATCGATCTGGCCAGGAGCGGTGTTGATCTTGCTATCCGGCACGCCCCGGAGATAGAACACTCCGTCATCTGTTCAAAGCTGCATGATACCCGATATCATGTTGTTGCAAGTCCAGAATATCTATCCCGTAAGAAAGCCATAGTGAAACCCGCGGATTTATCAGATCATGATCTTATTCTGTTTGATTTTCCGGAATTCCAGAGAAGCTGGCAGTTCAGGCGAAACAGAGGTCAGGAGACGATCACGGTCCCGGTGCAGGGTGCGCTTGTAATCTCCAGCGCCCTCGCTATTCAAAAGGCTATGCGGGACGGTATGGGCGCTGCTCTGCTTCCGGACTGGTTGATCAGGGAAGACCTTGCCTCAGGTTCCTGTATAGATCTCTTTCCCGATGATCAGGTGACAGCTCATTCAGTGGAAACCGGTGCCTGGATCCTGTATCCCAGCCGCAAGTTCCTGCCGGCAAAGACGCGCGTCATGATTGACTTTCTGCGCCATAAGCTCGGCAGATCAAACATAGCCTGAGCGGATATATTCTCAGCTCAGCTTCTGAACCTGTCCCGGTTATGCGGGGCTGAATAATCAATCTCCGGACCTTTCGGAACAATCCGGGTGGGATTGATAGTTTCGTGGCTTTCGTAATAGTGCTTTTTGATATGGTCCATGTGAACCGTTCCGGCAACACCCGGAATCTGATAAAGATCACGAACATAATTGCTGAGATTGGGGTAATCTGCAATCCGCCTGAGATTACATTTGAAGTGCCCCACATATACCGGATCAAAGCGGATCAGGGTCGTAAAGAGCCGCCAATCAGCCTCCGTCAGTCTGTTCCCCATCAGATAACGCTGATCGGCCAACCTCTCTTCCAGCATATCCAGAGTTTCGAATAAAGGTGTGACAGCTTCTTCATAAGCAGCCTGTGTCGTCGCAAAGCCGGACTTATAAACACCATTATTGACCGTGTCGTAAATGCGATCATTCAGCGCCTCGATATCACGCCTCCTGTCTTCAGGATAATAATCCCCTTCCAGGGCACCTATTTCATCGAAAGCAGCGTTAAACATCCGGATGATTTCCGAGGACTCGTTGGAAACAATCGTCTGTTTTTTCTTATCCCAGAGAACCGGTACCGTCACCCGGCCGGAATAATGAGGATCTGCCGCCGTATAAATCTGATGCATGAGGCGGGCATTATGAAGTGGGTCAGAAATGACACCGTCTCCCTCTTCAAAAGTCCAGCCGTTCTCTGCCATATACCAGTGGACCACTGACAGGCTGATCATCTCTTCAAGCCCCTTCAGACTTCTGAAAATAACCGTACGATGAGCCCAGGGACAGGCGTGGGAAATGTAAAGATGGTATCGCCCTGCTTCGGCTTCAAAGCCGCCTTCGCCGGAAGGCCCCGGTGATCCGTCCTTCGTTACCCAGTTACGAAACGATGATTGTTTACGAACGAAGCGCCCGTCATTTGATTTGGTGTCATACCATTGATCAACCCAGACACCCTCTTGCAGCAATCCCATATCCGGCTCCTAGAATCTGTTATTCTGATAATCATCGAAAGCCTGAAGAACCTCGGCTCTCGTATTCATAACGAACGGCCCGCCTCTGGCCACTGGCTCTCGTAGCGATTTCGCGGCAACCAACAAAAACCGGCATCCCTCGGATCCGGCGGTAACCTGGACACGGTTTCCGGCTTCCAGAATGCCAAGCGTTCCCTCGTCAAGAGGCCTATGCGCCTCACCGACGAAAGCTGTTCCGTCAATGACATAAAGAAAGGCAGCATGGGTATCGGGAACCTGTTGCGCAAATATCTGTCCTTCCGCCAGACCGGCATCCATAAAGAGGGGGGATGTATGTCTGTTGGTAACCGGCCCAGTGGTTCCGTTATCCGTAGTACCTGCAATAACGCGAACAGATCCGTTGTCCTCCCGTTCCTCAAGCGCCATGATCTCAGGCGGAAATTCCTGATATCCCGGGTCCGTCATTTTTTCGGAAGCCGGCAGATTGACCCATAACTGGAACCCTTTCATAAGGCCATTTTCCTGCTCTGGCATTTCGGAATGGATAATCCCGCGTCCCGCCGTCATCCATTGCACACCACCCGGCACAATAACACCTTCATGCCCGGCATTATCCTGATGACGCATCTTACCCGCCAGAAGATAGGTAACTGTTTCAAAGCCCCTGTGTGGATGGGGCGGAAAACCGGCGATATAATCATCCGGCTGATCACTTTCGAACACATCCAGCAACAGAAACGGATCCAGCATATTGAGATCCGGGGCTCCGATAATACGCGTCAGCTTAACACCGGCGCCATCGGAAGCCGGTATGCCACGTGTCTGATATGTCAGCGCTCTGACAATGTCACTCATCCTGTTTTCCCATTCAGACAGTTCACGGGGTTACACCATTACGTTCTGACAAGATAATAAGCCGACCTTCCGCTATTAATATGGCAAATCGCAAAAGAGTGTTTCCATAGGCTGCTTAATGTTCGGGTCAGATCAGCCTGAAGCAGCCATCCCACCGTCAACCATCAACTCAGCACCGGTTGTGTGACGAGCCTCATCCGAGGCCAGGAACAGGATGGCCCGGGCGACATCAATCGGCTGTCCCATGCCACCATAAACCGGGTTCTTGTTAAATTCCTCCCACCCCCGATCAACATCCCCTTGCCCGATCTGGGTCATCAATTCATCCCCCATCGCTGTCTTGATCGGATTAGGATGAACGGAATTACATCGGATTGCATATCCCTTATGCAGGCAATAGCTGGCAACTGATTTGGTGATATGCGCAACCGCCGCCTTCGATGCGCCGTAAGCGATCAGCTCAGGCGTTGCCTGGTTCCCCGCAACCGAGGCCATGTTGACGATGGCACCGCCGCCACCTTGCATCACCCGGACAGCTTCCTTGCAGCCCAGAAACACGCCTTCCACATTCACGGCCTGAACCGTTTTCCATTCCGCCAGGTCTGTTTTTTCAAGGGTCTGATGACTGCCGGTTTTTAAAATACCGGCGTTATTAATCATCAGATTGGGTGTACCGATTGCCTGCTGCGCGAAGGCAAACAACCGGGGCCAGCTTTCCTCATCCGCGACATCCTGTTCAAAGAAAGAGGCATGTCCACCAAGTTTTTCACAAGCCTGCTTCCCCGCCTCCCGGTTTCTGTCAGTAATAACAACACGAGCGCCTTCATTGACAAACAGAGTGGCTGTTTCAAATCCAATACCGGATGCGCCCCCTGTTATAATCGCCCGTTTTCCATCCAACCGTCCCATGATGCCCCCTTTATTCCTACTGTTGGAAGCAAACTCTAGGAAGCTTTACCGGGAAACGCAACCGGCGAACATCAATAGCGCTGAGCACCTTCCGGGGGCGCATAGTGTGTGACCAACAGGTCTTTCCAGGCTGTATCTGTAGATAGATCTCCGGGTTCCTGAAACGATATTCCCCGGCTCTTCAGATCCTGACAGAACATCTCAACGATTTTTCCGGCATCAAGATCATCAGAATGATCATCGTAGATCGCGGCCATCCGCTCATTCTTGAAGCAGTGGGCTTTCCAGAGAACTGAAATCCGAACCTGACCAAAGTCGAAAGAAGCCCTGATCTTATTATTCTCCCGAACATGCCAGCGGTCATTTTCATCAAGCTCAAGCACCACATCATAGCCGATATCTTCATACTTTCCCTGTTCCGACGCCGGGCCTACAGCGCCGACCCGATGAAACATATATTCGTTATCCGCAAGAACACATCTGTTGGTATAAGGTGGTGCCTCTGTAAAGGAAGGATTATCCAGCCCGTCCGGCCAGTATTCAAACTCCCCTCCTTCTCCCTCATAAAACCAGGTAACCGCCGACGCAATGGGGATGGCCCAGTCCTGAAACAGTCCCGAATATCTCATCGGCGTCAGCATCCAGCTTGGGACTTCTTTATGTTCCGCCCCCCGAAAGAAAGGAAGATCCAGATGATAGGGTGCGCCCGGAGCCGGTAAATTCAGATTGGTCATCATGGCAACCGGTCGGATCACCTCTGCCCTGTAGGTTCTGCGAGCCGCTTCCATAAACCGCTCATTATGGAAATACCCCTCAGCACCATCAAAGGCAACCTTGCCGCCCAGTGCCCAGAAGTTACGGAACCAGCCCCCCGTTGTATCTCCCGTATTCCGGTGAACGGCCGCCAGAGTTTTATAAGGAGCTCCCCTTCTGATCAGCGCCATGATCCCATCCGGATCATCAAAGGCCGGTTCCATTGTAACCGGACGCGTCAACAATTGTTCTGAACGGAGTTTTGTTTCAGGTTTCATTTTTATTTCTCCTTTTTAGAACAGCGTGGCAGATCACTTCATAAAGATGGCGCCCCTAAATCTATGAAAAGCGCGATTAACCGTCTTCAGTATTTCCCTGCCAGAAGGCCTGGTCGGATCAAATCCCCCTATACCGACCTCCGCCAATGACCCAAGACTCTTTACATCAAACGGGTAATCGCACTTTTTCAAACCCTGGGGCCAGTCCCCAGGGAAACCAGCTAATGGTCGGTTGACAGAGTAGAAATCCAAAATTGATCGATCAAACAACTAATTCTTGCGCATGAATTACAAAATATTATGCTTAATGATATTTTCTTATGGAGGATATATGAAAAGGCAATTGCCTCCGCTCAATCAAATTCGCTCCTTTGAAGCGGCCGCCCGCCATCAAAGCTTCGCAAATGCCGGCGCAGAGCTTGGTGTCACACCTGCTGCTATCAGTCGCCTTGTGAAATCCCTTGAGGTATTTCTGGGAATATCGTTGTTTACGAGAGGGCCCAGCCATATTGCCTTGACCAAAGCCGGGCAAAAATACCTTGCCCGACTCACCCCGGCACTTGATGATATTGCGATCGCCACAGCAGAATTAACAGGTAATTGGAAAAACAGTTTAACAATTGCCGCATTTCCGTCCGTTTCTCAGCGATGGCTGATCCCGCGATGGGCTACCTTCAGGGAACAGCACCCTGACCTCCAGATAAAGATCAAGACAGTCCTGCATCCGCCAAGCATGAGTGACGATGACGTCGATGCCGCTATCAGGGTCGTCTCTCCGAATGATACGGCACTCATCTGGGATAAAGTTCAGGAAAACCAGCTTATAGCCGTTTGCAGCCCCGCTTTGACCGAACCTCATCCCGTTGGTATAGAGCAGATTCTTCATCTGCCCCGTCTGCGTGTTCGAACACGCGCAGGCGACTGGTATCGATATTTGCAGACAGCCGACATAGAAACAGATCCCAGGCTTCTGCAAAAAGATCCGGAGTTTGATGATCTGCCTATGGCTATTGAGGCCGCCATCCAGGGAATGGGAGTCGTTATTGCCATCCGGCAGTTAATTGAACCGGAATTGGCGTCAGGCGCGCTTGTTCCTGCTTTTACGGAAGATCTCGCACTGCCTTGTCCATTTTACCTGACCTATCCACCGGACCGGGCACAACATCCATCTCTGCAACTTTTTCATAAATGGCTGTCAGAAAATCAATCAAATATTTGATTTCATTATATAATATTATTTTTCTATTTTTCTCGCCCTGATGCTTTAGACGAATTATACTGTCTTTCTTCCTACATAAGTTTCACGTCAAATTTCAGGATCAGCCTTGACTTCCACACTGGATATACCGCGACAGGAAGGCCCTCAGGACAGGCCGCCCTCCTATTTGGACAGCCCCTATTCCTGGTTTCGCCTGGCGGTGTCCGTCTTGCTTGGAACTCTTGGAAGTGCCGGCATGTGGTCCATTGTGGTTATCATGCCTCAAATCGAGACGGAGTTTGCCATCGATCGGGCAGAAGCATCTCTTCCTTTTACACTGATCATGATTTGTTTTGGTCTCGGAAATCTGATCGTCGGAAAACTGGTGGACCGGATCGGCATTACCCTTCCGCTTTTTGTTTCAATTGCGCTTGTAACAGGCGGCTATTATCTATCAACACTCGCAACAGACTTCTGGACCTTCGCGCTTATACAGGGACTGATGATCGGATTTGGCACCTCTGTCTTGTTTGGCCCGCTGATGACGGATATTTCTCACTGGTTCGACAGAAGGCTCGGCATTGCTATTTCCGCCGCTGCCAGCGGCAACTATTTTTCCGGTTCTCTCTGGCCTCTTGCGCTGAAAGATATCGTTGAGAATGAGGGATGGCGTGAGGCTTACATGCTGGTCGCCGTTATCCTTATCCTGACCATGCCGTTACTGGCGCTTTTTTTGCGGAAGAAACGGCCGATCTCTTCTCATGTTATTCAGGAAACCCCTTCGGCCCGGGAAACCGTTCGGCAACCCATCCGCTTGTCGCCAGGCGCACTGCAGGGTTTGATGGTTGCCGCCGGTGTTGCCTGCTGCGTTGCCATGGCGATGCCCCAGGTTCATATCGTTGCCTATTGCGCCGATCTTGGTTACGGCATTGCAAGGGGGGCCGAAATGTTATCCCTGATGCTGGCCGGCGGAATTATCAGTCGACTGGCTTCAGGCTTTATTGCCGATTATATCGGCGGCATCCGAACTCTTTTGCTGAGTTCGCTCTTTCAGGGAATAGCCTTATTCCTTTATCTTCCCTTTGACGGATTGATGCCTCTTTATATCGTGTCTTTTGTCTTCGGACTTTCCCAAGGCGGTATTGTACCGGGATATGCTATTATCATCCGGGAATATCTACCGGCAAAAGAAGCCGGTCAGCGGGTCGGATTGGTTGTTCTAGCCACCGTGGTCGGGATGGCAATCGGCGGCTGGTTGTCCGGCCTGATCTTCGATGTGACCAATTCCTATCAGGCTGCATTTATTAACGGCATAGCCTGGAACGTCCTGAATTTTGTAATCATCGCGTTTATCCTGTGGCGAACCCGGGCACTCCGTCCTGCTATGGCTTAGGGGCAGACCCCTAATTTGAAAAACGGTTGCCGGAGATCAAATTGGCTATATCATAAGAAAAACAAAATATATATACAGCCTGATCCAGCGAATAGACAACGACCGGGCTGAATACCGGAGAGCCTCTTGGGTCAAAACGTACAGGATAGGCCGCCCTATTTACCTTCTGTGCTGAGTTTCATCATTGGGGTATCTCTTTCCTGCCTCATTTTCGCAATCACCAAGAATGCCGCACATAAAGCACTACAGGAAAAATTCGAATATGCGGCAACCCAGAACTATCTTCTGATCGAACAGGAAGTGAGACGTAACATCAGTCTCTTGCACAGCTTGAAAGGATTTATTCTCGCTGCCCATACCGTCAGCCGCTCACAGTTTCAGGCCTTCAGTACTGCCGCCCTCAAAACCAGCCCATCTGTCCAGATGCTGGCCTGGTTGCCTGCCATTCCCGTTCAGGAACGGGAAGCATTTGAACAATCGGTCCAGGCCGAAGGTTATTCCAATTATCAGATTATGGATCTTTTGACGTCCGGGGAGCTAACCCGCTCGAAAAAACGAGAACGCTATTTTCCCATCTACTTCATAGAACCCATGCAAGGTAATCTGCAAGCCTTTGGCTTTGATCCTGCCTCTGAGAACCGTCGCCGTACAACGCTTGCCAAGGCGGAGGAAATGAACCTTATGCAGGTGTCTCCCATCCTCAGGCTGGTGCAGGAAATCGGGCAGCAGCAGGGTGCTATTTTCACCGCCCCTGTTTTCTCTGCAAAGAATGGACAGCTCTCCGGATATGTCATGCTCTCCATCAGGCTCGCCGATCTGGTATATGCCTCAACCAGATCAACAACCGTTCCCCGGAAACTGCTAATCGAAATCCAGGAGGCAAATCAGGCCATCCAAAGACAATCCACCAAAACTCCTGACAGCTTCCTCTTCAGAAAGCCCCTTACTGTCCTGAATAGTGAGTGGGATATTATCATTACCCCGGACAGAGGTTTTCTGCCGCGCAACTGGTTTTCTCCGTCCCTGCTCTATCTGATGACAGGACTAATCTTCTCGTCCCTCCTGTCTTACCTGCTGTGGCGGAGTAGTTTCGACAAGGACAAACTCTCCCGTAAACTCAGAAGAGAATCCAGCCGACTCCAGTCCAGCGAGGAACGCTTCATGCTGGCCATGCAGGAAAGTCAGGTCGGTCTCTGGGACTGGTATGATGTTAATGGTGAGGAGGAGTTCTGGTCTGACAGTTTCTATACTCTTCTAGGATATCGGCCGGGCGACATCCCTTCTACCCTGTCCAGTTTCCGTTCTCTCCTGCACCCGGAAGATATAGATCGCATCTTCAAGCTGCTGGATGATCATTTCAAACGGAATATCCGATACAGTATTGAATATCGGATGAAAATAAAATCCGGACAGTATCGCTGGTTTCGAGGGACAGCGCATACTGCCCGGGATGCTGACGGTAATCCGGTGAGGATGGTCGGCACAATCCAGGATATTCATGAACAGAAAACAACCAACAGCAAAACAGAGGAAGTCCTTACCCTGCATCGCAACGCCGTTTCCCGCCTGGAGGCAATCACACAAGCGGTTTCAGATGCGATCATTATGATTGATCCTGTTGGCAGGATTACCGAATTCAGCGAAACCGCTGAAACCATGTTTGGTTACACGCGACAGGAAGTCATTGGGGAAAATATCAAAATGATGATGCCCGACACCTATTCGTTCAAACATGATGAACATTTAAGAAGCTATAGGCGAACCAGGATCCGTAAAGTCGTTGGTCATGTTCGCCAGGTCTACGGACAGAGAAAAGACGGCAGTGAATTTCCTCTGGAGCTGAGGGTAGCCGAAATGAAGGGACCACAGACAGGATATGTCGGCCTGATCCGGGATATATCCTGATAGCAAGGGAACAAAAACAGGCAGACGCAAGTAAGGAAATCGCTTCTGATCTCAGAATGATCGTGCGGGACTATGGCTCAGATCTTAAGTTGCGTCATTTCAAAATACAACAAAAACGGGAAAAGAGATTGTCTTTTAAATTTTAAACAATATTATTCTAATTTAGATAAATTATGGAAAGAGTCATCGTGAATGATGTAAGTCAATTTCGACAGATACTGCTCCCTTGTAGTGTCCTCGCTTTTGTCGGATGTCTCCTTTCCTACCTCGTATATGGCAATCTGAAATCCACTTCCACTACCAGAATTGAGCGTCAAATTCATGATGAGAGTGTTTTAAATGCAACCTCCATCATCCATGAAATCAATTTCTATCTGCGCAGCCTAAAGGCTTTAAAGTCCTTTATAACCGTAAATGGTGATATTAATCGTGATCATTTCAAAGGTTTTACGGACACGCTTATATCGGAACATTCGGCCATTCAGGCTCTGGAATGGATCCCCATTATTCCCTTTTCAGAAAAAGACCAGTTCGAACAGGCCGCGCGTCAGGATGGCTTTAGTGATTTCCGCATTACGGAAAGAGAACGTCAGGGAAAGATGATTCCGGCGCTTAAGCGAGACGTTTATTATCCGGTCTATTATATCAACCCCCTTACCGGCAACGAAGCTGCCGTCGGATTTGACTTGGGATCAAACCCGGCCAGACGCATAGCCCTTGAAAAAGCTATCAAGACCCGGGCAGCAACAGCAAGCGCACCCATCACACTCGTCCAGGAAACAGGTGAAGCGAAAGGCATTCTTGTTTTTGATCCGGTTTATAAATGGAATACCGTCAACCAGGAAAAGGGAGAGCTTCTTGGATTTGCTTTGTTGGTTCTCAGGGTTGCTGATGTCATTAAAGAAGCCAGTGGAGATTTTGATACAGTTCTGGCCCTTTCCATCGCTGATGCAACCTCCCCGGATAACGTTGAGAAAATATATCAGTCTGACCTCTATAAAGAACAGCCATCACAGGACGCCTTCAGCGTCTCAAGACCATCTCAGATTGTGGACAGGCAATGGCAACTGAACTTTCAGGCGACCCCTGCCCATATCAAAACTCTGGCGCCTCATTCACTCGGCAGTCTGCTGATTGGTTTTGCCTTAACAAGTCTCACAACCTTGATGTTCGGATTTTACTTATCTCGAAAGTTTCAAGCAACGGCTCTCCTACACGAAAAAAAGGCAACATCCGAACTGGAAGCCCTCGTAGATACGGCTGTCGATGCGATTATCTCAATTTCATCTCAAGGCGTGATTGAACGTTTTAATGCTGCTGCAGAGGGTATTTTTGGGTACGACAAGAGTGAAGTAATCGGAAAAAACATCAAAATGCTGATGCCGGATAGTTACGCCAAAGAGCATGATGGATATCTGCATCAGTATCAGAAAACAGGGGACAAAAAAATCATCGGTATTGGCCGCACGGTTACCGGCCTGCGAAAGGACGGTACGGAATTTCCGATGGATCTCAGCGTTGGCGAACTCCCCTCTCCCTTGACAGGGTATGTCGGCATCATCCGGGATGTCTCTGACCGTCTTCGATATGAGCAGCAAAGACAGGAAGCCATCGGAGAGTTGGAATCTCTGGTGGATACGGCTGTTGATGCCATTATCTCCATTACTCAGGATGGATTGATCGAGCGCTTTAATCCTGCTGCACAGAAAATATTTGGTTATGAAAAAGAGGAGGTTGTCGGCAGGAATGTTAAAATGCTGATGCCGGAAGACTATGCACAGCACCATGACGGATACCTTCATCAATACCAGACAACCGGCAACAAAAAAATTATCGGTATCGGCCGCACGGTTACCGGTCGTCATAGAGACGGCACAGAGTTTCCCATGGATTTAAGTGTCGGTGAACTACCCTCCCCTATGACCGGTTATGTCGGCATCATCCGGGATGTGTCTGAGCGGTTTCACTATGAACAGCAGATCCTGCAACACAGCCGTGATCTGGCTCGCTCTAATGAGGATCTGGCTCAATTTGCGTATGTGGCTTCCCATGACTTAAAAGCTCCGTTACGCGGCATTGATCATTTGGCCGGCTGGATTGACGAGAAGGTTGGCCATCATATGGATGAAGAATGCCGATCTTATATGGATCTGCTGCGAGGGCGCATTAATCGCCTGGAAGCCCTGCTCTCCAGTCTGCTTGAATATTCGCGGATCGGAAGACAGGAAACAAGTATCAGAAACGTTGATCTTAATGTCATTCTGACAGAAGCCATCGATTTATTAAAAACAGATAGTTTCACCATTTCTGCCGATGAAATGCCGGTTATTCAGGCATCACCGACAGAAATGAATCTGTTATTCCAAAATCTGATCAGTAATGCCATCAAACATCATGACCGCAAAAGCGGAACCATAGAAATTTCCTTTGCTGAACACCCTAACGGGTATGAATTTGCCGTGCATGATGATGGCCCCGGTATTCCGGACACTATGTCGGAAAAAGTCTTCGCCATGTTCCAGACCCTCAAGCCCCGGGATCAGGTTGAGGGAAGCGGTATGGGCTTGGCTTTTGTTAAAAAGATTGTCGAACGCAACAATGCCACCATTCATGTCGGAAAATCAAAACTGGAGAGAGGGGCCGCTTTCATCATTATCTGGCCCCTAAAGGGGAGAAGATAAATGATAGCATCCTATAAAGAGGTAAAAATTCTTCTGGTCGAAGATGACGAAATTGACATACTTGCGACAAAACGAGCCCTGACAGCTCTTAAAATTGCCAATCCTGTTTTTGAAGCCAAAAATGGAATTGAAGCTCTGAACCTGCTCCGGGGTGAAGAGGGAGCCGATCAACTTGAACCGCCCTATATTATCCTTCTGGATCTGAACATGCCGCAAATGGGCGGCCTGGAATTCCTCGAAAACCTTCGAAAGGATCAAAGCCTTAAAAGTGCTATTGTTTTTGTCATGACCACATCAGAAGCCGAGACGGATATCTGGGCGGCCTATGAACAGAATATCGCCGGCTACATTGTCAAATCCAATACAGAGGACGGATTTACCTCTGCCATGGGCATGCTCGAACATTATTGGCGGATCATTGAAATGCCGGAAGGACATCATTCTCCAGGGTGATAAAATTATTACTTTAGCCATAATTTAATTTAGATATATACGATTTGTTTACCTTTTGGGCATAGCTTAGCACCTCCTATTTTGGCGTCTTTACAGGTGATCAATGCTTACGGTGATGGTTTGAATATCCTGATTATCGATGATGATGAAGTTGATTATCATGTAACCTCCAGAAAACTGAAACAGGCCTTCCGGGAAGATGAAGCCTCGGTTGCCTGGATACAAGACGCCAAATCAATTGACTACATCACCCAGTTTTCCGACTTTGACATCTGCCTGATTGATCAAAATCTGGGCGCCATTACCGGCGTTGATATTATTCGCGATATGCACCGCTCAGGCTGCATGGTTCCCATGATCCTGCTGACAGGCAGTATGCAGGGGGAATTCGACCAATCCATCACTGAATGCGGCGCCGTCGATTTTCTGTTAAAAGACGAAATAACCCCGACCCTGCTGAACCGCTCCATCCGCTTTGCCGTGTCCCAGAAAAAGAATGAGAAGAAGCTGGTCGAGATGGCTTATTCCGACGGCCTGACCGGAATTGCCAACCGTAAGAAATTCGATGAATTTATGGAAGCCAATCTGTGCTCTTCCGGCCGTAATCATCTGTCTGTCGGTATGCTGTTGATCGATCTGGATGATTTTAAACAGGTGAATGACACTTACGGTCATCCGGCCGGTGATATGCTGCTCCAGCAGGTTGCCAGCAGATTGAAAGAAACGGTTCGGGAAACCGATCTGGTGGCCAGACTGGGCGGTGATGAATTTGGTATTGCTTTAACCATGATGCAGGACGAACGGGATATCAATATTGTCCTGAAAAAACTCAATGATGCCATGGCTCCCCCTTTCCAACTTGGAGAACATACGCTGTTCTGTTCTGCCAGTATTGGTGCCGTCACTCATCCCTTGAATCAACCCGCCAGTTTTCAGGAAATGTTCCGGCGTGCCGATATTTCTCTGTATGGCGCGAAATTCAAAGGCAAAAACACCGCCCAGATTTATCGCGGTAAAACAGGGAAGGATAACGACCTTCCCAAAAGATTGCCCTCCCGCATTCAAAATGCCCTGGCCAATGATGAATTTCAGGTTTTTTATCAACCTAAAATCAACACGGAGGATCAATCTGTTTGCGGCGCGGAGGCTCTGGTTCGGTGGTTCCCGAAGAATGCCGCTCCCATTATGCCCAATGATTTTATTCCTGCTGCGGAACTGTCAGGCGATATTGTTGCCATCGGAGGATGGGTTCTGGATGCGGTCTGCGCCCAGATCCGGGATTGGAAGGATGGATTTAACCTGTCCATACCGGTTGCCGTCAACATGTCTCCCATTCAGATTGGCCGCGAAGAAACCATTGACCTTATTCAGGAAACGCTCCTGAAATATCGCCTGTCACCGGATATGCTGGAAATCGAGATCACGGAAACAGCCTCCCTGCTGAACTCAGATCTCTTTGCCCGACAGCTTATGAAAATACATGAGATCGGCTGCAGGATTACGGTCGATGATTTTGGGATTGGGTATTCCTCCCTGCTGCGTTTTCTGGATCTGCCGGTTTCCTCTCTCAAAATCGACCAGTCTTTCATCGCCCAGATCAATCAGTCGCAAAAAGCCGATGCCATCTGTAAATCCATCATTACCCTCGCCCGCAACCTGAATATCCCCGTCACGGCGGAAGGCGTTGAAACCTCCTCCCAACTGGCGGCGATTGAGGACCTTGAGTGTCAATATGCACAAGGTTTCTTTATCAAAGAACCTGTCTCTGCTGAACATTTTATGCGCTGGTATGCCAATTACCGCACCTCCCTCTCCCCCCATTCTTCTGCTTATCTGAACTGATTTTATCGGTTTTCTCGCCTCTTCACTCTAAAGATTTCAGCATCTTTTTTCTTGAAATGTTCTCTTTTTGTTCTATTTTCGAATAACCACTATTTTTTGGAACAACTGAAGGGCTGGGTAGAAATGGTGTCTTCCGGACGACAGGATATGGAGACTCTAAGAGCGCAAATCAACGCTCTTGACCATCCCTCCTGTCCGGAATCTGCCCAGCCGGATACTGCTCCGTTTAATATACCAGAGTTGGATGATGCCTTACCGGAAGGGGGGCTTGCCCGGGGCGTTCTTCATGAATTTGTTCCCGGGAGTTATGCCGATTATCCGGCGGCGCTTGGTTTTGCCGGCTGCCTTCTTCAACAACTCGCCGGCGCGCGCCTTCCCGTGCTCTGGTGCAGTCTGGGGCGGGGTCTGGATCACCCGCCCCTTCCTTTTCCGCCCGGCCTGACCTCTCTTGGACTGGGACCGGAGCAAATCCTGCATATTGAGGTTCAAACAGAAAAAGAACTGCTTTGGGTGCTTGAAGAAGGTTTATCTTCACCATCCTGCCCTCTTCTGATCGCCGCCATCAGCCAGCCGGAAAAACTCTATGATTTTACAGCCAGTCGCCGCCTTTCTCTCCGGGCGGCCCGGCATGGCGGAACGCTTCTGCTGGTGCGACATCACCGGGCCCGGCATCCAGCTCATCGGCGAGGTTCTACCGCGGCGGCAACCCGCTGGTCCATTACATCCCGGCCCAGCCAACCCGATTATTTTTCAAATACGCGGATGCCCGGCTTTTCCCGGCCCCGCTGGCAAGTCGCCCTGACCCGATGCAAACGGGGAAAACCGAATATCTGGCAACTGGAATGGGACCATGAGACGCTTTCTTTCGGTCTGGCTGCCCCGCTGGTCGATCGAGAGACGGCAATCCCGTCTTCTCCGGCAACGACAGCCTCAGGCAACGGACAGATCCTCCCGATCCGATCCACCGGATAGGGAAACACCCTTTGCTCTGGTTATCCATCTGGAAAATACGGTTCGGGTGGTTGCAACCAACAGGGCTGCGGAACAGGCCGGATTGCATGACGGTCTGTCCCTTACCGATGCCCGCGCCTTATGCCCAGCTCTTGAAACGGCTGTTGCCACCCCGGAGGAAGATCGTCAGTCCCTGGAGCGGCTGGCACTCTGGTGCCTGCGTTTCAGCCCGTTAATTACCGCCCACCCCCCGGATGGTCTGGCCATTGATATTACCGGCTGCGCTCACCTGTTTGGCGGAGAAAAATCCATGTTGCACTCCTTTTCAGAGGCACTTGACCTCTTTGGTCTTAGTCATCATCTCGCCCTCGCAGATACCATTGGCGGTGCCTGGGCTCTGGCCCGGTATGGCAAAGAACGACTTTCCATCATTCCGCAAGGAGATATCAGGACCTTCCTGGCTCCTCTTCCTCTTGTAGCCCTTAGATTGGACCCTGCTGTTACAGGACAGCTAAAACAGCTTGGTCTTCGGCACATCCGTCATCTGATGGATGCTCCCCAGGCACCCCTGACCAGTCGTTTTGGGCCGGAACCGGTTCGGCGTCTGCGGCAGGCCCTGGGTGGGGAAGCTGAAATTTTTAACCCTCTTTTCCCGCCTCCAGCCTATTCTGTGCGCTATCCGTTTGAGGAGCCCGTGCTTCATCAATCCGCTCTTGATGCGGCCTTTGAAAAGCTAGCCGGACAAATGGAAAGCCTCCTGAAGAAAGCCGGCAAAGGCAGCAGGGAACTTGATTTACGAATTTTCCGGGTAGACGGTCACGTAAGGCCTATGCACATCCGAACCAGCCGTTTGTGCCAGGAAGCGTCTCATATGGCTCTGCTCTTTCAGGAAAGCCTGAATAATTTCCATGAGGATCTGGATACGGGCTTTGGTCTTGATCTCATAATCCTTGAAGCCCGACACATTGAAGACATGCCCGAAGAACAGCACGGACTGCCGCAAGAAACCCGGGATAGGGATAGAATATCTTCCCCGGCAACAGATAGCGCCGAACTTGCCCAACTTCTCGACCGGTTCGGTAACCGCTTTGGTTTTGACCGTATTACCCGCTTTACGCCCAGGGAAAGCTATATCCCTGAACGGTCCTTTCAAACGGTTCCCATAACAACGGCAGAACCATCTGCGACCTGGCAAAAGGATAACGGCCGCCCCTCCAGACCTTTCCTGTTTTTCACCCCTCCCGAACCGATTACGGTTCTCGCGGAAGTCCCGGACGGTCCGCCGCTGCGTTTTGAGTGGCGCCGCCGTCATCACCATATCACCCGGGCGGAAGGTCCTGAGAGGTTGGCGCCGGAATGGTGGGACACCCAGAACAGTGACACTCTCTCGCAAACCCGGGATTATTTTCGGGTGGAAAATATGGATGGACACCGTTTCTGGCTGTTCCGCGCCGGCCTCTATGACCGGGATGATGACATTCCCAGATGGTATATGCAGGGTCTCTTTCCATGACATCCTTCCCTGCCTCCTCTCAACCTGTTTCTTATGCGGAACTGGCCGTCACCAGTAATTTTAGTTTTCTGCGCGGCGGCTCCCACCCCCAGGAACTGATCCTGACGGCGGCTACTCTCGGGCTCAACGCCATTGCCATCGCCGATCGCAACACCCTGGCCGGTGTGGTTCGGGCGCATATCGCTGCGAAAGACCATAATATTCGCCTGATTATCGGCACGCGTCTGGTCTTTATGGATGGTTTCGAGCTTCTGTGCCTGCCGACAGATAAATCCGCCTATAGCCGCTTAACCCAGCTTCTCACCCTCGGTAACCGCATGGCGCCCAAAGGCGAATGTCATCTGCAGCTTGAAGATCTGCAGCTCTTCGGGGAAGGACAGATCCTGATCATTATGCCACCGGACCGGCTGACAGAAGAGTTTGAACAGTCTTTTGAGAAGATCAGCCGGATGTTTCCCGGTCAATGCTATCTATCCCTCACCCTCCTCTACCGCGGAGCGGATCAAAAACGCCTTGATGATCTGGCGGCTCTGGCAGAGACATATCAATGCCTTCCCGTGGTTACCAATGATGTCCTCTATCATATCCCGAACCGCCGCCCGCTTCAGGATATCCTCACCTGTATTCAAGAACATTGTACCATCGAAGAAGCCGGTTTTCGCCTACAATCCAATGCGGAACGGCATCTTAAGACACCGGGCGAGATAGTTCGGCTGTTTCCCGGTTTTCAGGATGCTGTCAGGCGCAGTGTGCAGATTGCCGATCAGTGTCGCTTTTCCCTGGATGAACTGGCCTATCAATATCCTGATGAACCCAGCGGCGATAGCCCGACCCCGCAGACGGAACTGGAACGTCTTACCTGGATGGGTGCCGAAGAACGTTTTCCGGACGGTATCCCGGATAACGTCAGGGAAACGATCACTCATGAACTGACCCTGATCGGGGAACTTGATTACGCCCCGTATTTTCTGACGGTTCATGACATTGTCCGCTATGCCCGTTCCCTGGATCCGCCAATCCTCTGTCAGGGGCGTGGCTCTGCTGCCAATTCCACCGTCTGCTATTGCCTGTCCATCACCGCCGTTAATCCGTCCGAAGTTGATCTTTTGTTTGAACGGTTTATCTCTGCAGAGCGAGGGGAGCCGCCCGATATCGACGTGGATTTCGAGCATGAGCGGCGCGAGGAAGTCATCCAGTATATCTATGAAAAATACGGACGGCACCGGGCCGGTCTTGCTGCAACCGTCATCACATACCGCTCCCGCAGTGCCATCCGGGAAGTGGGCAAAGCCATGGGACTGTCCGAGGATGCCATCAATGCCCTTGCCTCCAGCGTCTGGGGACGGTCTTCTTCCGGCATTGCAGACAAGCAGGTCACGGAAAACGGTCTGGAGCCAACAGACCCGCGTCTTGCACAGGTTTTGAAACTGACCCAGACCCTGATCGGCTTTCCGCGTCATCTATCCCAGCATGTGGGTGGTTTTGTTATTACCAGGGGACCACTGGATGAGCTTTCCCCTATTTCCAATGCGGCAATGGAGAATCGGACCATTGTGGAATGGGATAAAGATGATCTGGATGCTCTTAAAATCCTGAAAATCGATGTGCTGTCCCTCGGCATGCTGACCTGTCTGCGTAAAGGCTTTGACCTTTTGCTTGATCATTATGATCAGCCTATGAGTCTGCCGGAGATCCCCCGGGATGACGAGCTCACCTACGCCATGATCCAGAGAGCCGACACCATCGGTGTTTTCCAGATTGAAAGCCGAGCCCAGATGTCCATGCTGCCCCGCCTGCGACCGGAGAATTTCTATGATCTGGTGATTGAGATCGCCATTGTCCGGCCCGGCCCCATCCAGGGGGACATGGTCCATCCCTATCTGCGGCGCCGTCAAAAACTGGAACCTGTCAACTATCCGTCAGAGGAACTCCGGGAAGTCCTGGAAAAAACCTATGGCGTCCCTCTCTTCCAGGAACAGGCCATGAAAATCGCCATGGTTGCCGCCGGGTTTACGGCTGCCGAAGCAGACCAGCTTCGCCGCGCCATGGCCACCTTTAAAAGAACCGGTGATATCGGCAACTTTCGGGACAAGTTTATCCGGGGTATGACCGGCCGCGGTTACGATCCTGATTTCGCCGATCGTTGCTTCAAGCAAATTGAGGGTTTCAGTGATTATGGTTTCCCGGAAAGCCATTCAGCCAGCTTTGCCCTGCTGGCTTATGCCTCCGCCTGGCTGAAATGTCATTATCCGGATATCTTCGCTGCTGCTCTTCTTAATTCCCAGCCTATGGGTTTCTATTCCGCGTCCAGCATTATCCGGGATTTCCAGGCTCATGGCGGCATTGCCGTTCCGGTGGATATCAATAAAAGCCGCTGGGACTGCATCCTGGAAGCACCTTCGGAGGGCGGTCGGTATTTTGATCTGCGCCTTGGTTTCCGACAGGTCAGCGGTATAAAGGAAACCGCCGCAGAAAAAATAACGGCCCTGCGGGGGAACGGTTATGACAGTGTCCGGGATCTTTATTTCCGGACGGGTATTGATATGAAAACACTGGAGGATCTCGCTCATGCCGATGCGTTCAGATCCATCGGTATGGACCGGCGGGCGGCTCTGTGGGCTGTGAAGGGACTTGGCGGCTATAATGGGCGGCGGGCGGCGGTGGAAGAGTTACCGCTTTTTTCTGCGGTTCACAAAGCTGATCAAGTCCTGCAGCAGGAAGCAGAGATGACCCTGCCCACTATGCCGCTCGGCCAACATGTGGTTGAGGATTATGCCAGTCTGCACCTCTCCCTTAAAGCGCATCCGGTTTCCTTTATTCGCTCTTTCCTGGATCATCAAAGAACCCTGAAAGCGGAGGATCTTCTATCCTGCAAATCTGACAGCTATATCAAAATCGCCGGTCTGGTTCTGGTACGCCAGCGCCCCGGCACAGCTTCCGGGGTTATTTTCATGACCCTTGAGGATGAGACCGGCATCGCCAATATCATTGTCTGGCCCAAGAAATTTGAAACCTACCGGCGTATTATCCTGTCTGCACGGCTGGTTCTGGTGCATGGGAAGATGCAAAAAGAACAAGAGGTTATTCATATCATCGCAGACAAAATTGAAGATCTCAGTGAAGAGTTGGCCTCCCTTACGGAAGAAGGCGGTGATCCTGAAAGCGTCTTTAGAAAAAAGCTTTCCAGCCCCAATCTATGGCGCCACCCCAGATCTACCAGCGTTATGCCGAAAGGACGGAATTTCCATTAAAGACCTGCCCTTAATCCATTAAGGCGCCGCTCTCATCAAAGAAAGGATGCGGCCCGTCATAATCCCCCACATAGGATAAATGAGACACAACTGTTCCCCTGTCGTCATCCAGAAGGAACAGCCGAATGGCCGGGGGTTCCATCATAAAGGAAATATTCTCGCTGCCGCTCATATCCAGAGTGATGGAATGAGCTCCATTGGGTGCAATACTGACACCGATACCGCTCATAACTGTCTCGGATGCCCGATGGACATGACCACAAGCGATATGTTTGACCTGCCGGTGTCGGGAAAGAAGGGCTATTTCCTCGTCTGCGTTTCGCAAATTCTGATCATCCATAAACTGGATGCCGCTTCGAAACGGGTGATGATGCTGAAAGACAAGGGTCGGCGTATCGGGTTTGTCCGCCAGGCATTGATCAAGCCAGTCCAGCTTCTCCGCCGTCAGCTCCCCGTACGGCTGCATGCTGACCAGCGTATCCACGGCAACCAGCCGAAAAGGGAAATCCTCAATCGCATATTGGACAAAATCTTCGCAGCCCGAGAGATAATCTTTGTCCGCAAAAGCCGCCAGAAGATTAGTCCGGTGATCGTGATTACCGGGAACCACAAAATACGGCATGGAGAGGCAATCGAGTTCGGCTCGTACAGCAGCGAACTCTTCCGGTGTTCCTTCATCGGTCATATCGCCGGTTACAATAACCGCGTCGACACGAGGGATAAGTTTATTCACATGGAGAACATTGCGTTTCAGAAAATCAAGGGTATCAACCTTTCCATAGGCAATCTCCCCCGCCCCTTTGATATGAGTATCGGTAATCTGGGCAATAATCATAACGCGCTATCCCCGCTAAAACGCAAATGCGACTTGCATAACACTAAACCGCCCTCTCTCTAACATCAGATGGAGAACAGGTCTATACGGGGATTAAGAGCTTTCTAGAAACAATGCTTCGGTCCAGTCCCTAAGAGACCTCAAGCTTATCGTTCCACCAGGCAATCGTATCTTCAACAGTCTGTTCAAACTCCGGAAGCGTCGAAGAGATTTCGGCCCACTCACTTGAACTCCCCTCAATCAACGAAGCCTGTTTCGCCAGTCTCTCTGCACACATGGAACCGGCCACACCGGCAATCGTATGAGCTGATCTCAGGATCAGCTGGCTGTCCTGATTGGCAAAACCTTCCCGAAGACCTTCAAGCTCCTTCATAACGGAGTCTGGAGTTTTCTGCAGCAGCATATTGGCGACATCAACGCCTAACTGCTCCTGAAATTCCTGGAATTTCTCATCACTGCCAATCGGGTCACCCAATGTAGGAGCCAAAAGAACAGAACCACCTTGCGCGTCCGGTTGATCCACTGCTTCTGTAACCGTCATACTCTCATTCTCCGATGTCTCTATAAAACAGATATTTTGAATAACCTTTTTTAGTTGCATTTCCGTAAAAGGCTTGGTCAGCACATCATTCATTCCAATGTCGCGGAAATATGCATGGCGCTCAGCAAAAGCTTCTGCCGTCAAGCCGACAATGGGCAAATCCCTTCCCTGCCCCCTAATCGTTTTCGTCGCTTCGATACCATCCATTTCCGGCATATGGATATCCATCAGGATTAAATCAAATCCCTGACGACTAATCGCATCCACTGCAATCTGACCATTACCGACGGTCTCAAAAGTATGACCGAGCTTCTTAAGAAAAGCTTCTGTAATCATCACATTCACGTCATTATCCTCTGCAACAAGGATATGAAGGGGCCGAGATGCTTCTTTGTCCTCTATGAAAGTATCTCCACTGATGCTTGCCGCTTCCTCATCGGACGCGAGTTTCATGGGAAGCTGGATCTGGAAACAGCTTCCCTTGCCAAGCTCGCTGGTCAGGTGAATATGTCCCCCCATCATCCCCACCAGCGTCTTTACAATGGAAAGACCGAGCCCGGTCCCCCCAAATTTCCGGGCAACGGAGTTATCCGCCTGCGAAAATGAGTCAAAGATAGCATCCTGTCTTTCTTCCGGAATACCAACACCACTGTCTCGGACAGAAATCAATATTTTCTGAATGCCATCCTCACATCCGCCTTCGGGCACCACGTTCAAAACAACGCTTCCCTGTTCGGTAAATTTGAAGGCATTGGACAGCAGATTCATGACCATCTGGCGAATACGCGTAGGATCGGAAATAAAGCAACTGGAGATCTCGGGATCTATATAAGACTGGAACGTCACATTCTTGTCTCTGGCCTGGATCTCAAACGGTATTTTGATCGCCGAAACGATATCTTTAAGATCGCAGGGAATAGCCTCAATTTCCAGATTGCCTGCCTCGATCTTACTCATATCCAAAACATCATTGATCAGATCAAGCAAGGTATTGCCGGACCGTAAAATGGCATCCAGCTTCTCTTTCTGATCTTCATCAAGCTCTGTATCTCCCAGCATTTGTGCGACACCAATCACACCATTTAGCGGGGTCCTTATTTCGTGACTGATTGTCGATAGAAAATCAGATTTTGCCTGATTGGCGGAATTGGCCTGCTTTAAAAGGCTTTCGAGCTTTTCCTCATTGCGAAGCCGGTCTGTTATATCCACATAAGTTGAGACAATGCCCCCGCCCGGCATAGGGCGACTAGACACTTCCACCTGACGTTCCGAGCCAAAGGCATTCACAAACCGGGTAGATTCCGGATGATGAGCGAATTCCATTTGTCTGTGCAAAATGAGATCCGGATCACCATCTCCAAAGTCACCACGCTCTATCATATAACGGGCACAATTTTCATAACGGGTCCCGAGAGCTGCATAATCATCAGGAAAGTTAAGGAGCTTCTGGCACAGATCGTTGATAACGGAAAGCTTGAGATTTTCATCAAAGACGCTGATCCCGACCGGGATATTCGCCTTGGTCGCCTCCAGAACCTCCCGGCCCCGCCGCAGTTCGTCTTCAACAGCTTTACGATCGGTTATATCCCGGATAATACCGGTAAAAAGACGACTGCCTTCGAGATACATTTCCCGAACAGAGAGATCCATGGGAAACAGGGTGCCGTCTTTACGCTGTCCCATGAATTCCCGCACCTCGTTGCGTTCTTCTTTTCTATCCTCTCCGAAGAAGATCTCCAGATACCCTTTCCAGCCTCCACGCCCCAGGTCGGGCATCAGGCAGTTAAAGTTCTGACCGAGTATTTCATATGGTTCATAGCCGAAAATATGAGCCGCTTCCGTATTCAGGCTTTCTATAAGACCGTTATCATCAATCGTGACGATACCGTCAGCAACAGTTTCCAGCAGTGTATTGAGACGAGACGTCTGAGAGACCAGGAATTTAGCGTCATTCTGCAGGCGCGACTGCACAAGCTGCTGCTCTACGCAGTCTCCAAAATCCTTCAGGGCCTGAAACTGATCACTGTCCAGTTTTCTGGGTTTTGTATCCAGAATACACAACGTTCCAACTTTCAGTCCCCCTTCAGCCGATAACGGAACACCAGCATAAAATCGAATATGAGACTCACCGGAAACCAGGAAAAAATCGCGAAAACGATCATCTTTCAAAGCATTGGGAATGTAGAAAATATCATCCCCCAGAATGGCATGGCTACAGAACGATCCATCACGGGGTAACTCCTGTTCTGCAAGCCCCTGTTTCGATTTGAACCAAAGACGCTCCGTATCAACCAGGCTAACAAGAGCGATCGGCACATCGAAATATGATTTTATAACCCGGGTGAGACGGTCAAACCCTTCATCTGCTGCAGTATCGAGAATATCAAGGCCGCGAAGAACGTCGAGGCGTTGTTCTTCATATTCCGGCAACACGATATTCGTCACGGCAGCCCCCTTATTTATTGAATAGGCATCTCGGCGGCTCACTCATAGGTATTAAGCCTTTAGGCAATAGTAGTTTTTTTTCCTTACAATTAAGTTAACCTAATACAAGAATGAGGAGGAGTTGGCTATTAACGAAAAATTTGCAACTTCCATACTAGAAACACAATCAGGGGAATGTCGAACCGGTATTTCCGGGTCACTCGGGGGCCGTGTATTTGCGGTATTTAGACTGACAAACAACTGTTTTGAATTGAGTAGCCTCTAAAAAGGTAAGTAAAATGGACAACGAGATTGTGGACAAAGATCCAGCGACCTCTTCAAAGACCTTGTCTCTACAGGCAAAAATCCTTGCCAGCGTGATTGGTCTTACACTCCTTGTTCTGGTCGGCGCGGCAATATTGGGTGTCACCGTTATTCAGGATGTAGAGAAGCAAAATCTGAAAAGCCGTGCTGATATTGTAACGTCCCTTCAGTCAGCGGCCATTGTCGCCCCTATGTGGGATCTGGATAATGAAGCGGCTCAGAAGCTTCTGTCAGACCTAAGCCAGGATCCTGATTTTCAGTATGTTGAAGTGCTTGATCCGGAAGGCAAGCTGCTGTTCAGTCATGGAGAGGCACCTGAAACTTCAGATGTAACCCGCAGCAGCAGTGACATTATCCGTGTTGACGGCGATGAAAAGGAAGTCATTGGTACACTTTCCCTGGATCTGTCGCATAGTTCACTGAACAGTTTCCTGTTCGGCCTGATGAGTGCTGCAGTGGTATCGACCCTTATTATTCTCGGGGTGATTTCCTTTGTCGTATACACCTCGTTCCGAAAACTCACCGTTCCTATGGCTGTCATGACCGACGAAATGGGTGAACTGGTTGCCGGGAACCTGGATGTGGAGATCGGTTTCCTGGACCGCCAGGATGAAGTGGGTAACATGGCTCGCGCCATTCAGGTCTTCAAAGTAGCTGCTATCGAAAAGAAAGAGCTGGAAGCCGATCAGGATCGCGCACGGGAAGAAAAAGAAGCTCTGCGCCTACAGGAAGAGAAACGCAAAGAGCAGGAAGCTCTGGATAAGCTGGAAGCCGAGAAACAGGCTGAGGCTGAAAAACAGGCAGCCCTGGTCAGTCTTGTTACCTCTTTCGAGGACTCTGTCGGATCTGTCGTGGATGGTGTTGCTTCCGCTGCAACGGAAATGCAGTCAACAGCTCAGACGATGAACGATATCTCAAGACGCACGACGACACAGGCGGATTCTGTATCCCAGGCATCCTCTAATGCAACATCTAACGTTCAGTCCGTAGCATCTGCAGCGGAAGAACTCTCTGCTTCCATCCGCGAAATCAACCAGCAGGTCTCGCAGTCTTCAACAGTGACCAGTCAGGCCGTTGATGAAGCCGGCAAGGCAAATGTCCTTATTAAAGGGTTGGATACAGGCGCCCAGAGTATTGGCGAAGTTGTCCTGCTTATTCAGGATATTGCCGAACAGACAAACCTGCTTGCCCTGAATGCCACTATCGAGGCTGCTCGGGCCGGAGATGCCGGTAAAGGATTTGCCGTGGTGGCCTCCGAAGTTAAAAACCTTGCATCGCAAACGGCCAAGGCAACGGAACAAATCAGCGATCAGATTTCCGAAGTCCAGAACGCGACCACTGATGCTGTCAGTGCTGTTGAAGGCATTTCCGAAACCATTCGGAAAGTGGACGAAATCGCCGCAGCTATTGCTTCAGCAGTTGAACAACAAGGTGCCGCAACCCAGGAGATTTCCGCCAGCGTCCAAAAAGCCGCGGCAGGAACCCAGGAAGTATCTTCATCCATTGGTACGGTGACAGATGCGGCGACGGAATCAGACAATGCCTCACAGGATGTACTATCTGCATCCCGCGAATTGTCGCAACAGGCTGAGAGTCTCCGTTCTCAGGTTTCCTCCTTCGTTGCCAATGTAAAGGCCGGTTAGTTAAGCCTTAACCTGCAAAGCTCTTATCTATGGGCACCCGGACATGAGAATCCCCGCTCCTTGCGGGGATTTTTTTTGAACATTTTGGCGTTGGTAATCGTCATAATGATATTGATAATCGTTTTCAATAATTATAACCTTTCATCTATATTCACGCTCTTTCCACAGGTGTGAAAACTCTATCTATATGATCCATGGAGAAACAGGGAATCATGCTATCCTCCTTCACTAAATCCTCCCGGCGCGTCCTGACAGTGACCGCAACCCTTGCCCTCATGAGCAGTCCGGCTCTGGCAAAGGCCCCGTCATCAACGGATGTTCTAACAACCTATTCGAATATTGCGGAAGCAATCTTCCAGGATAGCCTGACAACGGCAAAAGCACTGGACGCCGCTATTCAGTCTCTCGTTGCGAACCCGTCGGAAGCAACCCTGAATGCTGCCCGCGCTGCCTGGGTCAAGGCACGCGAACCTTATCAGCAAAGTGAAGTATACCGGTTTGGAAACAGCATCGTTGACGATTGGGAAGGCAAGGTAAATGCCTGGCCTCTTGATGAAGGGCTGATTGACTATGTGGATACATCCTATGGCCAGGATTCAGACGAAAACCGCCTTTATACCGTCAACGTTATTGCCAATAAAAAGCTAACGGTGAACGGCAAACAGCTCGATGTAACGAATATTACACCGGCTCTGCTGTCGGACACGCTGCATGAAGCGGAAGAAGTCGAAGCCAATGTAGCGACCGGCTACCACGCCATTGAATTCCTTTTATGGGGCCAGGATCTGAACGGAACCGGTCCGGGTGCAGGTAACCGGCCGGCCACTGATTTTGACGTCAAGAACTGCACCGGCGGCAATTGTGATCGCCGTATCCAGTATCTGACGGCCTCCTCAACGTTGCTGCTGTCCGACCTGGAAGAAATGGTTGCCAACTGGTCCGATAAAGGCAAAGCCAGACAGAACCTGATCGCCAATACACAGGCTGGTCTTTCCGCCATATTGACGGGCATGGGCTCCCTCTCTTACGGAGAACTTGCCGGTGAACGCATGAAGCTCGGTCTTCTGCTCAATGATCCGGAAGAGGAGCATGATTGTTTCTCTGACAATACCCATAACTCCCATTATTTTGACCAGATCGGTATCCGTAATGTCTATACCGGTCAGTACCGTCGTCTGGATGGATCTGTTGTAAAAGGCCCGTCCATTTCTGATCTCGTTGCGGACAAGGACGCCTCGGTTAATAAAGAACTTGCAGCCAAGCTGGACAAAACCGTAACCGCTATGGCGATCATGAAATCCCGCGCCGAAAGCATCGAAGCTTATGACCAGATGATCGGTGAAGGCAATAAGGAAGGAAATGCGGTTGTTCAAGCTGCTATCGACGGACTGATTGATCAGACCCGTTCCATCGAACGCGCCGTTTCGGTACTCGGTCTTAAAGCCATTGAAATCGAAGGCTCTGACAGTCTGGATAATCCCAAGGCTGTTTTCGAATAATCCTGTATAGGAAGGGGAGCCTGCCTCCCCTTCTCTCCTCTGAGCTTTTAGTATGAACAACCCTCAAAGATGGGCTATTGGCGCCGGGACCGCTATTGGCTTTTTCATGATTTGCGGCACAGGCTTTACCGCTGCCAATGAATACAGGACAGATCTGTCTGAGAAAGATCAAAAGCGTGTTCTGTCGGTCACCAGCCCAACATCTGATTTTTCCAAACCTGAAATGTTCGAACGCATGTCTGCCGGTGCCGCGACATCCACCGCAGCTCCCAATGGAAACGCCTTTTCCCATCCTTCCGCCAATCTGTCTTTCGAAGGGGAGCAGGATTTTAAGTTGGGAAACGGACTGTTTCGGAAAATCTGGGTTTCTTCCCCCTCTTCAACACAGGCATCCGACGGTCTTGGTCCGCTCTTCAACGCCCGTTCCTGTCAAAGATGCCACTTGAAGGACGGTCGTGGTCACCCGCCCAAAGATAAGAATGACCTGGCGACCTCCATGTTTTTGAGATTGTCTGTTCCGCCTCGCACGGCATCGGAGAAAGCGGACATCGCTTCAGGCAGACGCGCCTTGATCCCGGAACCAACATACGGTGTCCAACTACAGGATTTCGCGGTGCCCGGCCTGAAAGCCGAAGGGCGGATGCACATCAATTATGAAGAGATACCGGTTACCTTGAATGATGGCACCGTCGTTTCTCTTCGCAAACCAACCTATCAGGTCACGGATATGGCCTTTGGCCCTCTGGACAAAGATGTCATGCTCTCTCCCCGCATCGCCCCGCAGATGATCGGCCTTGGCCTGCTGGAAGCCATTCACCCCGGTGACATTCGTCTTAAAGCTGACCCGGATGATAGGGATAAGGACGGTATTTCCGGCCGGGTGAGTGAGGTCCTGAATATTCTCTCAGGCGAGAAGGAACTCGGCCGGTTCGGTTGGAAAGCGTCCACGCCGACCGTGCTCGCTCAGTCGGCCGGCGCCTTTGCCGGAGATATTGGTCTCTCCACACCGTTAACCCCGCGACATCATGGAGATTGCACCACCAATCAGCCGGATTGTCTGTCCATGCCGACCGGTGTGCAGAAGCGGTTGGGTGATACAGAAGCGCCTGATCCGGTTTTGGGCCTGACAACCTTCTATTCCAGTAACCTCGCCGTGCCGGTCCGCAGAAATATCTCCGATCCGGCTGTTCTGAAGGGCAAGGAAACCTTCTATTCCATCGGCTGCATCTCCTGTCATACACCGAAATACGTGACCAGCCGTCAGGCCCCACAAAAGGAACACCGCTTTCAGCTCATCTGGCCCTATACGGACATGCTGTTGCATGATATGGGTCCGGGACTGGCGGATAACAGACCGGTAGGTAGTGCCTCCGGCAGAGAGTGGCGTACCGCGCCGCTTTGGGGTATTGGACTGACCCGACGGGTTAACGGCCATACTTTCTTCCTGCATGATGGACGGGCCCGCA
>DIYE01000136.1 GCA_002428885.1 Alphaproteobacteria bacterium UBA6062 | reverse complement strand
ATCCGTAATCAGCCTGTCCAGCCGTTTCACATCACTGGAAATAACCGCTTCAAGCTTTTTGCGGGTCTCATCATCCTTGATCCGCTCGAAGGTATCGACAGCCGTTCCAAGGGAAGTCAGCGGATTTTTAAGCTCATGGGCCACGTCCGCCGCAAAAGCCTCCACCGCATCCATACGGTCATACAGCGCTGATGTCATCTGCCGAAATGAGGTGGACAAATCGCCGATTTCATCCTGCCGGGAAGAGAAATCAGGCATATCCACCCGGCGACCAAGCCCCAGCCGCACCTTGTCCGCCGCTTCCGCCATCCGGTGAATAGGGGACGCAATGGTGCGAGCCAGATAGAGAGACAGCAGCAGGGTAATAACCACTGTAATGGAAAACACGATCAGGGTTGTCACCTGAGCAGATTTAACGGCTTCGTCAATCGCTTCACCATCTTCGATCAGCAAGAGGCTGCCGAGGACCTGTTTGAAGCCCTGTACCGGTATGGACACGGTGAGCATGAGCTGACCGTCTTCTGTCTGGCGAATGACAGTCCCGATCTCTCCGCGCAAGGCCCAGCCGACTTCCTCGAAATCCTCTGAAGACAGGGAATTATCACCTGGATACAGGGGGTAGGTCCGGGAGACCGGCATGAGATCTGCGGCGACGTCATACAGATCTTCGAAAAACTTTCGGACCTGGCCTGTATCATCCGGCGGCGGCAGGGGTTCAAAAACAATATCGCGGCCGGCGGAAATTAGAAACCGGCTGTCAGCAATCAGTGTCCCGTCCCTGTCAATCAGACGCGCCGGCGTATTGGTCACCACGGCCAGGCGCCGCAAAACCCGCTGGATTGTTCGCGAATCAAGGGTCAGTCGCTGAACGCTCCCGCTTAACGCAACCTCACGGAGCGCGGCTTCTCCCAAAGCACCGGCAATCATCCGGCCGTTGGTGGTCAGGGCCTGCATCCGAGCTTCAATAAGACCTGTCCGAAACTGGTCAAGATACAAAACGCCGCCGGCCAGAAACATAACGGAAAACAGGTTGATCGCCATGATCCGGCGACCAAGGGATGAAAACGGACCCCATTTACGCTGCCCGCTTCGCTCAGCCGACCTGATCCGCTTGGCGGGCCTGATCGGTCTGCTATCCTTTAGGTTTTGCGGCCCAACACCGGGTCGGCCCCCGGTGTCACCCTGGGCCGTATCCGCCCCGTTTCGCTTCATATCCAGCCTTATTTTTCCTTGAAGCGATATCCTACGCCATACAGCGTTTCAATGGCAGAAAATTCAGGGTCAACCGATTTGATCTTCTTACGCAAGCGCTTGATATGGCTATCAATGGTCCGGTCATCCACGTAAATATTGTCGTCATAAGCCGCATCCATCAACTGATCACGGCTTTTCACATGACCCGGGCGATAAGCAAGGGCGTGCAGCAGCATAAATTCAGTGACCGTCAAGGTGACTTCCAGGTCTTTCCAGAAACAGGCATGCCGGATGCTGTCGAGTTTCAGGGGGCCACGAACCAGTACATCTTCCTCATTTTCCTCATCCAGCCCGGCTTTCGCCCGGTGGCGCCTCAGAACCGTACGAATCCGCTCCACCAGCAGACGCTGGGAAAAGGGTTTCTTGATATAGTCGTCAGCACCCATTTTAAGACCAAGAAATTCATCAATCTCATCATCCTTGGATGTCAGGAAAATAACCGGCAGGTTGGAATTACGGCGCAGGCGGTTCAGCAGCTCCATACCATCCATGCGGGGCATCTTGATATCCAGAACGGCAAGATCAGGCGGCGTGTCGGCAAATTCCTGCAGAGCCTCTTCTCCATCAGAGAATTTCGACACCGAAAAGCCTTCCGATTCCAGCAGGATGGAAACGGTCGTCAATATATTCAGGTCATCATCGACCAGGGCAATTCGAGTCGTCACGGAACAATCCCCTTTAAATTTATCCTTAGGGCCAGGATACCCTAAATGTGGATACCCTATATATATGGAATTACCCGGTTAAATTCCACGCCACATTTGACCGAATTAAGGCAGGATCAGGGCGTAAGGGTGGATTTACACTTTTAGAGCCTGTTTTGTGGAACCGGGGCCATTTTGCCGGATTCTCGCACAATCCGAAAAGAACCGAAATATCACCCTCAAAAAAGCTGCCCGGCTGGTCAACAAAGAAATTATGCACAAAAAAGATTGGTTAATTTATTTCATATGAAAAGAAAACAAAACCAATACGAAACAAGAGTGAAATTCACCTAAAAAAGTTACCGTTTTTTGACAGTTTTACCCGGTCCTTTATTGCACGGCTTCCGGCCTCCGCTTATCTTTGCGGCTTTCTGTAAATATCTTGAATAAACAAATACAGACCATCTTTGGAGATACACTGTGGAACAAACGGGACCTCACAAGAGTTCTTACGGGCTGGATAAACAGGGCCTTGGCGGCGTCGGCAAGGTAAACTGGAATTTATCCGCAGCCTCCCTTTATAAAGAAGCTCTCAATCGGGATGAAGCAAACCTGTCGGAAGGCGGAGCGCTGGTCGCACTTACCGGTCAGCATACAGGCCGTTCTGCCAACGACAAATTCATCGTAAAAGAAGCCTCCAGCGAAGACAATATCTGGTGGGGCAAGGTCAACAAACCCTTTGAAGACAGTAACTTCGCCGGTCTGCACAAAAAAATGCTCGATTATCTCCAGGGCAAAGAGGTTTTTGTACAGGATTGTTATGCCGGCGCCGATCCTGAAAACCGATTGCCGGTAAGGATCGTTACGGAATGTGCCTGGCACAATCTGTTTGCCCGGAACATGTTCAT
>DIYE01000270.1 GCA_002428885.1 Alphaproteobacteria bacterium UBA6062 | reverse complement strand
CTGATTTGGCCCACCGAAGGCCGGTTTTTCGAGCCTCCTGAACAGCGTCTCTCTCCACTTGTGGTCAGCCGGACCATGGCGCGAAGAGGTCCTTGTCAGCAGACACGAAAAACCGGTCAAATGTTTCCTACCAAACGAAACATGCTCCCGCAATGATTTTGCTGGTTGGCCTGGGTAATCCCGGAAAGGGATATGCTGATAATCGGCATAATTACGGTTTTATGGCGGTGGATGAGATCATCCGCCGTCATTCCTTCTCTGCGGACAAAATCCGCTTTCAAGGCCTTGTGTCGGAAGGCCGCCTTGGAACGGAAAAGGTTCTGACGCTCAAACCGACAACATATATGAACGAATCCGGTCGCGCTGTCGGCGAAGCCTCCCGCTTTTATAAAATTCCGCCTGAAGACATTATCGTCCTGCATGACGAACTTGATCTGCCTATGGGGAAAATAAGAGTGAAAACGGGTGGCGGTCATGGGGGTAACAACGGTATTCGTTCCATTGCAGCCCACATCGGCGCTGATTTCCAGCGTATTCGTATGGGCATCGGTCATCCCGGCGAAAAATCAAAAGTCTCAGGCCATGTGCTGAAGGATTTTTCCAAGGCAGACCGGGAAACTGCAGACCGGATTATTGACAGTGTCTCCCGCCACATCGCCATGATGGTGGACGGGGATGCAGCCGGATTTATGAATAAAATCGCGCTGGATACGGCTCCTCCAAAGAAGAAGCCCGCGCCAAAGCCTGAAGGAAACTGACTATGGGTTTCAAATGCGGAATTGTCGGCCTGCCTAATGTCGGCAAATCAACACTGTTCAACGCTCTGACCCAGACGGCTCAGGCGGCTGCAGAAAATTATCCTTTCTGCACGATCGAGCCCAATACAGGACAGGTTCCTGTTCCCGATGACCGGATGCAGGTGCTGTCAGATATCGCCCAGTCCAAGGAACTGATCCCCACCCAGCTTGAATTTGTGGATATCGCGGGACTGGTCCGGGGCGCCGCCAGCGGTGAAGGCCTTGGCAATAAATTCCTGGCCCATATTCGCGAAGTGGACGCCATTATCCAGGTGATCCGCTGCTTTGAGGATGATGACATCACCCATGTGGACGGCAAGGTCGATCCTCTTTCCGATGCCGAAACAATCGAAACTGAACTGATGCTGGCCGATCTGGAGAGCCTGGAGAAACGCGGCGAAAATCTGGTTAAAAAAATCCGTGGCGGCGACAAGGAAGCCATTCAAACATCTGCTCTGATTGAAAAAGCCCTTGCTGTTTTAAAAGACGGCAAGCCGGCCCGGACGGTCGAACTTGAAGATGAAGAAAGAAAACCGTTCAAAAATCTGCAGCTTTTGACAGCTAAACCTATTCTGTATGTCTGCAACGTGGATGAAGACAGTGCTGCAAACGGCAATGATCTGTCTAAGCGCGTCGAAGAGAAAGCCGCTACTGAAGGCGCCGGAACCGTCATTATTTCGGCGGCTATCGAAGCGGAAGTCGCACAGCTTGATGATGAAGAGCGGACGGAATTCCTCGCCGACCTCGGCCTTAGTGAAACCGGGCTTGGTCGCATCATCAAAGCAGGTTACGCCCTTCTGGATCTGATTACCTATTTCACCGTGGGACCGAAAGAGTGCCGCGCCTGGACTGTAACCGCAGGAACGAAAGCTCCTCAGGCTGCCGGTGTTATTCATACGGATTTTGAAAAAGGTTTTATCCGGGCGGAAACCATATCCTACGATGCCTATGCGGAACATAAAGGCGAGACAGGCGCCAAAGAAGCCGGGCAGATGCGCCTCGAAGGCAAAGAATATGTGGTTCAGGACGGCGACGTTCTGCATTTCCGGTTTGCGAACTGATAACACTGTTCTCTATACTCCGGAAACGCCAACCATACAGACCAGAGAACAAAAATGACAAAAATCTACTGGGAAGACTTTCCGGTCGGTCGTATCGACACGTTCGGCAATCGGACAGTTACGGAAGAGGAAATCGTCGAATTTGCCACCGACTTTGATCCTCAGCTTTTTCATGTAAATAAAGAAGCCGCCGAAAAACACTTTTTTGGCGGGCTCATTGCATCTGGCTGGCATACCGGCGCCATGCTCATGCGCATGATCGTTGATAATCTGCTGCCAAATTCCACATCGGTCGGCTCCCCGGGGATTGAGGAATTGCGCTGGAAGCAACCGGTTCGTCCGGGCGATGTTCTCAAGGTCCATAGCGAGGTTCTAACATCGACCCTTCATAAATATAAGAGCGACCGGGGTTTTACCAAATTCCGCCATACGGTCCTTGATCAGGAGGATCAGGTTAAAATGGTGATGGTTTCCACCATCATCTTCCTGCGGCGTCCAAATCAGGAGGCGCGTTCATGACCACCGGATATTTTGAAGATGTGATTGTCGGTACCCGCTTGGAATTCGGCAGCAAGACCGTTTCCAAAGAGGAAATCATCGATTTTGCCACGAAATACGATCCGCAACCTTTTCACATAGACGAAGAGGCCGCTAAGGACAGTCCTTATGGCGGCATTATAGCCTCCGGCTGGCATACAGCGGGTATGGCCATGCGGCTTCTGGTCGATAATATGATTGACGATACGGCGGGGCTTGGCTCTCCCGGCTGGAATAATTTACGCTGGCACATTCCCGTAAGACCCGGTGATACTCTGCGGGTCGTAACCGAGTTCCGCGACAAGAAACGATCTGCCTCCAAACCGATGATGGGAACCATTTTCGGTTACATGGAAGTTTTCAACCAGAATGATGACGTGGTCATGAGCGTTGAAACCATCGGTATGGTTCGCGCCCGTAGTGACGGCAGCTAACATCGATCCCATAGACACCTTTTGTGTCAAACACTTAACCTCTGGCCTATCCTCCATTCTGTGTTAAACTGACGATTAATATATCGATTAGTTCAATCTGAACAATTATTGGGGGAAGGGTTATGGACCTGCTTTCCGGCTTTGCCGTTCTGGTTATCGGCCTCGTCATTCTGGCGATTGTCATCGTTTTCATGGGGGTTACGGTTGTCCCCCAGGGTTTTCAGTATACCGTTGAGCGCTTTGGCCGCTATACCCGCAGCCTGACACCGGGGCTTGGCCTGATCCTGCCTTTCGTCGATCGCATTGGCGACAAAGTCAATATGATGGAGCAAGTTCTGGATATCCCGACGCAGGAAGTTATCTCGAAAGATAACGCCATGGTCGAGGTTGATGGCGTTCTCTTCTTCCAGGTTCTGGATGCCGCCAAATCAGCCTATGAAGTTCGGGATCTGCAACGGGCCATTCAAAATCTGGCTCAGACAAACCTGAGAACGGTTCTGGGTTCCATGGATCTCGATGAGGCCCTCAGCCAGCGGGATGGCATCAATTCCCGTCTTCTGAATGTGATTGATCAGGCCTCCACTCCCTGGGGTATTAAGGTGACCCGCGTTGAGATTAAGGATATCACCCCACCGGTTGATCTGGTGCAGGCCATGGCCCGCCAGATGAAAGCCGAACGTGAGAAACGGGCTGTTGTTCTTGAAGCCGAAGGCGTGCGTCAGGCAGAAATCCTGAAGGCGGAAGGCGAGAAGAAATCCGCCATTCTGGAAGCGGAAGGCCGCCGCGAAGCCGCTTTCAGGGATGCTGAGGCCCGTGAACGTCTGGCGGAAGCGGAAGCCAAGGCGACACAGGATGTGTCTGAAGCCATCGCCAAAGGTGACGTTCAGTCTATCAACTACTTTGTCGCCCAGAAATATGTAGATGCAATGAAGGAAATCGGTTCGGCCCGCAACTCCAAGGTTGTTTTGATGCCGATGGAAGCCAGCTCACTGATCGGCAGCCTGGGCGGTATCGGCTCCATTGCCAAAGAGGTATTTGGGAACGGTAACGGATCTGCTGACGTCGGAAAACGCCGTTCAACCGGCAGCGTTCCGACAAGTGAGTAACCGGTATGGAAAACCTGCAAGATATCATTAACTGGGTTGCCGATCTCGGATACTGGGCATGGTGGACGCTCGGTATCCTATTTGTCATTCTGGAAATCTTTGCGCCAACCTTTGTGTTTCTCTGGCTGGGCATTTCCGCTGTCGTTGTCGGTTTTCTGGTGCTTGTCCTCCCTGATATGTCGTGGGAGTATCAGTGGGGCCTCTTTGCGGTCTTTTCGATTGTCAGCATTATCGTAACCCGTATTTTTCTCAGCAGAAATCCGGGTGTTGAAGATAATCTGAAACTCAATCAGCGGGGCGCCCAATATGTTGGACGCAGTTTCAATCTGTCCGAGGCAATCGTCAATGGTCGTGGTAAGATCCATGTGGATGATACACAGTGGGCAGTCTCCGGTCCTGATCTGCCGGAAGGCGAAGCCGTGACCGTTACCAGCACAGACGGTAGCCTGCTGATCGTGGAAGCCAAAGAATAATACTTTAGAAAAGGGTTTGTTATGGGAGAAACAATCCGGTTGACCGCTGCAGATGGTCATGAGTTTGACGGATATCTGACGAAACCAGAGACAGCCCCTAAGGGCGGAGTGGTCATTGTCCAGGAGATATTCGGCGTCAATGCCCATATCAAATCCGTCTGCGACCGTTTCTCCCGCCTTGGCTTTACGGCATTGGCTCCTGCCCTTTTTGATCGTGCCGCCCCCGGCACTGAGCTTGGATATGAGGCAGATGATATTCAGGAAGGCCTGAAAATCCGCAGCAAGATCGATTTAGATCAGGCTTTGAAAGATATCACAGCAGCAGGTACCTATCTTAAGGATGAGAATACGGTATCCATTCTAGGATATTGCTGGGGCGGCTCCCTCGCCTATCTGACAGCCTGCCGACTTTCCGGCTTTTCAAAAGCCGTCGGCTATTATGGCGGGATGATTGCCCAGCATAAAGAGGAACAGCCACAGATCCCGACCCTTCTGCATTTCGGGGATCAGGACGGATCTATTCCGCTCACGGATGTGGATGCCATCATGAATGCCAGACCGGAAACGGAAATTCATATCTATCAGGCCGGTCACGGTTTTAACTGCGATTTGCGCGGCGACTATAATGCCGCCGCAGCGAAGCTGGCGCTGGATCGGAGCGTTGCTTTTATTACGGGTGCCTAGGGTCAGGCTTCCGTAAACTCCAGAAGAACCCCGCATGTCTGATCCGGCGAAATCCGAAGCGACCCGTTGGCAACTTTCTGGTAGCGGACCCCGGCTTCACCCAGATAGGAGCCGGTTTTTCCAAGATCTTCCGTCGCCAGTGTCATGGCGATAATGTAAGGCAAATCAGGCCAGTCGCCACTGATCGTCAGCCCCGGGAACAAAAGATCGAGATCGCTGTCAGCGACAAAAATCATGGTCAGGCGTCCCACCCGGACACTTAAGGTCGCATCGGTCAGCGTCACATTCAGGGTTCCGCAAAGCCGGGTGTAATAATCCTTAAGGCTTTTTGGATCCTCCACCAGAATTACAATGGACTTGATATGATCCGTTCCGTTCTTGTGGTTTTCCCATTCAGGACGGCGGATCAGTTCCGGTGTGAGATGATGACAGATAAACAGGCTGCGCTCAGACACCCCTTCAGTCGGCAGCCGGATCAGCTTAAATTCGGGAATAACATCCCCTTCAGGCAGTTCCAGTTTCCGCTTCAGATCCAGAAGATCTCCCGGATTGAGATTACTTTCTGCAAGCGAGCTCCGGGTTTTTTCCGGATGATCGCTCGCCAACGCCATACCAAGGAGACCCTCACCTCTTTCAGCAAGGAGGGCATCAAGGCCGTTTGACTCTTTATCCGGATGAACAATACCCAGCAGTTCGATATAGTCCTGACCAAACATGATGCAGTAATTGGCGGTTCCCCAGCCGATATGAGATCCTCTCGGCGTTATGGTGAAGCCCAGTTTTTCGTATATATCTTTGGCCTTCTCCAGATCGGCAACGCCGATCAGAACATGATCAAGCCCGGTAATATTATGTGGCATTCGGTTAATCCCCCTCGAATTCACAGAGGGTCCTGACATTAACCCCCATATCCTCTATCCGTTTACGCCCACCAAGATCCGGTAAATCTATAATAAAAGCCGAACCGATAATGGTTCCTTTTGCCCGGCGGATCAGTTTAATCGCTGCTTCTGCGGTGCCACCGGTCGCAATCAGATCATCAACAATCAGGATATTTTCCCCTTCACTGATCGCATCATCATGAATTTCCACAACATCGGTTCCGTATTCCAGCGCATATTCCTCACCAATAGTGGTGGAAGGAAGCTTGCCTTTTTTTCGAATGGGAACAAAACCGACGCTTAACTGATGAGCAATCGCTCCTCCTAACACAAAGCCTCGAGCCTCAATACCGGCAACCTTGTCAATACGGACACCAGCATAAGGCCAGACAAGTTGATCAATGGCCGTTCTCAGACCAGCCGCATCCTGCCAGAGGGTCGTGATATCCCGGAACATAACGCCCTCTTTAGGATATCCGGGAATGGTTCGAATATATGATTTAATATCCACAGTGTTCTTCCTGTTTTACAAAAGACGCCCGGCGACAGCATCCAGCTTCGCAATGAGCTGAGGATCCCGTGCCTCGGGCTGAGTAATCAAAGCATTATCCAGGGCCCTGTGACAACCGGCGGAACACAGCCCCGACTGCTTTGACAACGGTTTTACAACGCCGCTCACCAGAGTACGGGCATTAGCGGCATTCTCAGTCAACACCCTGATGACAGCGGCCACATCCACATCATCATGATCCGGGTGCCAACAGTCATAGTCGGTCACCATGGCAACGGTTGCGTAGCACATCTCGGCCTCGCGAGCCAGTTTGGCCTCCGGCATATTTGTCATGCCGATAACCTGGCAGCTCCATTGCCGGTAAAGTTCTGATTCAGCGCGCGAGGAGAATTGCGGGCCTTCCATGGCGAGATAAGTACCGCCCCTGACAATGGGGAGGTCGGCGGCTTTGCCAGCCTGTTCCAGCGCATCTCCCAACCGGGAGCATACCGGATCAGCCATACTCACATGAGCTACCAGACCTGTTCCGAAAAAGCTCTTTTCCCGGGCAAAAGTTCTGTCAATAAACTGATCCACCAGCACGAAGGTACCTGGCGGCAGATCTGCGTCCAGCGAGCCGCAAGCGCTGACGGAGATAATCTCAGTCACACCGGCTCGTTTCATGGCATCAATATTGGCTCGGTAGTTAATGTCTGACGGTGAAATACGGTGCCCTCTGCCATGCCGCGGCAAGAATACCAGGCTTGCCTCCCCAAGACTTCCAAACAGCAAATCATCAGACGGAGTTCCGAAAGGGGACTCAACAGTTTCCCAACGCACATCTTCCAGTCCATCGAGATTGTAAACACCACTACCGCCGATGACACCGATAATCGGACCGCTTTCCTGCACAGTTCTCTCCCTTCTTGACTAACCTATCCTGAACAGCGGATGGGGTCAGCAGGATTTTCCGCAAATGACACAAAAAAGGGCGCCTCGAATACGGGCGCCCTTTTTAATCTGTTTTTAGATGTCTTAGTGAACGTCAGACCAGATCTTCCGTTTGGCGGCGTAGAACAGACCGCTCATCAGCAGCAGGAACAGGATCACTTTCAATCCCATATTCTTGCGCTGTTCCAGCTTGGGTTCGGCAGCCCATGCCAGGAAGACAGTTACGTCCTTTGCCATCTGCTCAACCGTCGCCGGCGTACCATCCGCATATTCAACGGCATCTTCAGACAGAGGCGCAGCCATAGCGATCTGGTGGCCAGGGAAGTAGGCATTGTAGTTCATGCCTTCCATCAACTCTGTGCCTTCCGGAGCGTCTACGTAGCCCGTCATCAGGGAGTAGAGATAATTCTCAAAACCCGGACGCGCCTTAACAATCAGAGACAAATCCGGAGGATATGCTCCGCCATTAGATGCACGAGCTGCCTTTTCATTGGCAAATGGATCCGGGAATTTATCAAACGGTTTACCGGGCCGTTCAAACATATCTCCATCATCATTCGGGCCATCCTCGAAGGTTGATTCAGCAGCCAGTGCCTTAACTTCGTCTTCAGAGAAGCCAAGATCGGCAAGCGTGCGGAAAGCAACCTGATTCAGACTATGACAACCGGCACAGACCTCCCGGTAAACCTGGAGGCCGCGCTGCGCAGCCGCCCGGTCATAGGTACCGAACATACCCGTATGCTTCCAAGTCGCAGATTTCAGGTCCACGGCTGCACCCGCAGCCTGAGCACCCGAAACAGCCATGAAGGAGAAAAGCGCGGCAGCACTGAAGGACTTGATCAGTTTAAGCATTGCTTGCCTCCTCAGCAGAAGGTTTTTTATCCAGGACGGCTTCCGAAATACTGGCTGGTAGCGGTTTCGGTTTTTCAAAGAAACCGACAACAGGCAACAGAACCAGAATATGCAGGAAGTAATAAACGGTCGCCAGACGACCGATCAGAATGTACGGCTCCTCAGCGGGTTTGCCACCGACATAGGTGAGGACGATGCAATCCAGAACGAAGATCCAGAACAGTTGCTTGTAGATCGG
>DIYE01000271.1 GCA_002428885.1 Alphaproteobacteria bacterium UBA6062 | reverse complement strand
TAGAAGCCGACCCCGGGTCCGGTAAAGGGGGAACAGGGCATGGCCCAGGCGGCCATGGTTGTCTTGACGGCCGGAACTTCCGCCTGCAAGCGACCCAGCATCATCGGGTCCAGATTATCGGTGACGATCCCCCGATACTTCCCCCAGAATTTCAGGGGACCGGTATAGGCGGTTTCCTTGTCTGCCAGGCATTTGTCCATCATGTTCACGGAGAAACCTCCACCTGTTGCAAGGTGGTTCCGATACCATCCCGTTGCAGGGAAAATTCCTGCTCATAGCTGGTCCGGCTGATCTTGTGGGTCACCGCATTCAGGTAATATTTCCCGTCATACAGGGTCCCGGCACCGGACACGGCAATGACACCGGGCGCGGACATGACGGAGCCATATCTGAGCGCATCAACACTGCCCTGGCCGGTAACTGCCGAATCGGCTGAGCAGTTCGTTGTGGACTGCGCTTTTGCCCAGGCGAGAGGAACGCTCATGCCCTGCTGATACATGGCCTTGTTCTTGGCCGTCAGAACGGCGCTGCTGGTCAGGGCCGGATGCGCCGAAAATCCCCGCATGGATGTGGAGGTCACGGTGGCGATGGGGATCGGCAAATCGGTTTCCTTATTTTCCACCAATGCCCAGATTCTCCTGGGTTTCGTTCCATCAAAAGCGAACTGCAACTGGCTGACATTTCCGTTTCCGGATGAACCGAGGATCAGGGCGGGCTGGATAGGGTCGTCATAAGGCGGCGGCCCCCAATAGGCGGATGTCTGACCAAACAGATCCTCTGTCCGGATGCAGAAAATAAATGCATGGGCGGAGGCCAGTTGGATCAGGGTTTGCCGGTCTGTTCCCATTTGTTGCGGTGTCGTGAAAATATCCAGGACCCCGACAACGGTTTCACTGATATGCGGCAAAATCCCCAGCACCAGATAGGGTGCCATAAGAGCTGCGGCAATAGCGGCGTCCAGGCAAAAGGGATATTCCATGGACCGGTCGATAATATCCATGAAATAGCTGATATCTTCACCCGTGGCGGTCAGTTTGCCTTCACTGTTGTCGGTTGGCGGCTGATAGGAAAGCTGAGTTATCACCCCGTCCATAATCAGCTTGCTGGAGGAGCCGACCGTTGCCCCGATTTTGACGCGACTGCCGATCTGCAGGTGGGAGGCGGATGCGATCGGAATATTCTGAAATCCAGAGATGGAATAATCATCGGTGAAGACAAGTTCAAAGGTTTGCGGTGCCTGATCGGACTGGGAAACCGTCACCTGTTCGAGCGCTTCCATAAGGGAAGACGGAAAACCGCTCCCGGAAGACGTCATGAGATGAACTTGAAAGGCCGATGCATTCATTAAAACGCTCGTATATCTAGAAAGTTGTATTTGATGATATGATAATCATACGTCCAGGATCATTTGTGAGGCAAAATGGATTTGCTGATAAATTGCGATCGGCTATCTTGTAATAGAGCAAGGGGTTCTCATATGCGCGATACGCCAGGAGATCAGGCCTGTCTCCTGTTTGCACGGTTTGGGTGCCAATACTGGCTTGCGAATCAGGTTTCGGAATGAATCGGCGAGAAATATACTGAATTTCTTCATTTTTTTCCGATTTTATCGTTAATATTTCGCAGTTTCTGTAGCGTCCAGTGCCGCCGATTCTCTCGGTCATTATGATTTCTATCCCCCTGGTTGTCCATTTTTTTGCGTCCGGAATTTGCTTCACCGAAACTGGTTTCTCTGTCCGTTTTGTCCGAATAGAGTCACCAGAATGGCGAATTTCAAAGAAAATATTTTTTACCTAGACTTGCATATTCTTTGCGTCATATGATTGAAAAGTAAAGTTTAAAAAAATAAATTACTCTCACGCTTTCAGGGTCGGCTGAGAGTAGGAAGCTGTATGTCCAGGGCGCTGACCTTTCGATGCTTTTCGTGTTTGTTTTTCACTGATTTTTCTGATTTTGGACCATTTTTCAGGGGGTAATGAAATGACAGTGCAACTCACCTATCCAGGTGTTTATGTTGAACCCGTAATCAGCCCGGCACCAGGGGATCAGGGGGTCGCGACGTCTCTGACCGCCTTTGTTGGACGAGCCATGATGGGACCTGTGAATAAACCGGTTCTATTGAACAGTTTTGGGGATTATGAGCGATATTTCGGGGGACTGGACCAGAACAGCACTGCCAGTTACAGCGTTCAGCAATTTTTCAATAACGGCGGCAGCCAGGCTTATATGGTGCGCTGTTTTGCGCCGGATATTTCCAGTCCGCAGGCGGTTCAGGCGTTGACGGAACGGGGTGAGAAGCTGGTGACCGATGCCAAAGCTAAATTCAAAGGAAAAACCCCCACCCAGGCGAATATCGATGACTTTCTGACCAATCAGCAGGCCGGTGAAATGGGAATTGATAATTGGTATATCGGTCAGGTCAAAAAGGTTTTCGATGCCGATATGGCGGCGCAAACGCCAAAAGCCGGTGGCAGTGGTCAACCACCGGTGCCGCTTACCGTATTACAGGCGGCAGCACCTGCCGCGGTACCTACATTCCCTGCTTTTACAGGGATGCTGGATGTTAATCCGGCGAATGCCGCGTATCAGACCATCGATGCCATGATGTTCGGGGTCGGCGGCCAGGCACTCATGGCACCCAAAAACCGGCAGGCTGTGATTGTTGCGGCAAAAAAGGCGGTTTCATCTTTCACCGGTGGACTGACGGCCGCGGTGGCAACAGATCTTATTGCCGGTATGGCGGCGGCACCCGCGACCACTGATGAAGCAGCAACAACCGCTGCGGCGGGGGCGTATGCCGCTGTCGGGTCTACGTTGACAAAAAATGTTGTCCAGCCGGTTCTGGACCAACTGGATACCATTGATTCATCCGGTTTTGATGCGGATAAGCTGGCAACTTTCAATGCCTTCAAGGCAGCGTTGAATGATTTTGCCGATGCAACAAACGGAGCGGCTGTCGTTTTAGCGGCCGGCGCCGCAAAATTTGCAGCCAATGTTGCTAATCTGACGGCTGCCGATGTCAATACTGCCATGAAAGGCAAGGCAGGAACCAATAAGGCCGGACTTGCCATTACAGCGGGAGCGACCGGAAATTCTGCTCTGGACGCCATGACCGGGGCTGTGAAGGCGGCGATGACCTATCTTCAGAATAACTGGCAGCCTTTTGTGGATCTCAGATTGCAGGCTTCCAGCCCGGGCGCCTGGTCCAATGATGTTTTGAGCGTGTCTGTCAATACAACCGGTATAACGACCCAGGTGGCGGAGTTAAAAAAACTGGATCAGGCCGATCTGTTTAACCTGGTTGTCAGCTATGTTACGCCGGACGGCCGGGTGGCCAGCGAAAACCACTCTTCGGTCACATTGAAAGCCGTGGATAAGGAAGGAAACAAAACCAGTAATTACCTGCCTTTAATCCTGAGTGAAGGATCTCTTTATCTTCGGATGCTGGAAGGAGCGGATCTGCCGTCCGAACCTCCGATGGACGGGTCATCGGCGACGGCAGCGGGCGGCGTTGACTCGGACTCTCTGGAAATCAATGATTATATCGGGGATGAAGACGGAAAAGCAGGGATTTATGCCCTCAAGAAAATACCGATTTTCAACATCCTGTGTATTCCGCCGGATAATGCAAATGGCGATACGGATAACCTGGTTTATTCAACTGCAGCTTCCTTCTGTGTCAGCCGCAATGCCATGCTGATTATTGATCCGCCGGTGCAGTGGACAACGGAATATGAAGGTGGAAATTTATCAAATATTTCCCTGAATGACCTTGGCAGCTATGGAGCGCCTGAAGGCCGCTCATCGGTGGTTTATTTCCCGAGGGTCGTGATTGAAGACGCGTTACTGAACGGCGCAAAACGAACC
>DIYE01000166.1 GCA_002428885.1 Alphaproteobacteria bacterium UBA6062 | reverse complement strand
GCGGGGAGAACTTGGTGAGATTTACAATGGCTGGCGGACCGAACTGATCTCGTCTCTTGCCCATCTGGAAGCGGATATCGATTTTCCGGATGAGGATCTGCCGGATGGGGTTGCCGGGGCCATCAGGCCAAAAATACAGGCTCTGGCGGCGAATATTTCCTCTCATCTGGCGGATGGACATCGCGGCGAAAAGATCCGGGAGGGTCTGGATGTGGTTATTCTGGGCGCGCCGAATGTGGGAAAATCAAGCCTTCTCAATAAGTTGGCCAGGCGGGATGCGGCCATCGTCTCGGATCAGGCCGGTACAACCCGGGATATTGTGGAGGTTCATCTGGATCTGGCGGGATATCCGGTCACGATTGCTGATACGGCCGGTCTCAGAGAGGCCAGCGATCAGGTGGAACAGGAGGGTGTTCGACGGGCCAGACAGCGGGCCGAGCGGGCGGATATCCGGATCTTTATGACATTGCCGGACGATCCGCCGTTAAAAGAGACGGAATTTGGGGATCTTGTAGAAGAGGGAAGCTTTCATCTGATCAACAAAATTGATCTTGAAGAGGCGGGTTTTACGACAGAACAGGATCATCAGTTCGGCCTGTCCGTCAAGACAGAGGAGGGGCTGATTGCATTCTTGAATAAGCTGGAGGAAGACGTTGTTTCCAGGCTTGATGTTTCCGGTGCCCCGTCGCTAACCCGACAACGTCACCGACAGGCACTGGAGGACTGTCTGCAAGCCCTCAACCGGTTCGAAAAGGCCCCGGATCCGGAGCTGGCAGCAGAAGATATACGCCTTGCTGCCCGGGCTTTGGGTCGAATCACAGGTCGGGTTGATGTAGAAGATGTTCTGGATGTTGTTTTTGGGGATTTTTGTATCGGAAAGTAGGACCGGTTCCGGAATGTTTCACGTGAAACATGCTCCAATATTCCCTTCCATCACAATTCTTTTGACATTTGAAAGTCTCTTTATAAAGTGGCGCCCATGACGGTATATGACGTAATTGTAATTGGCGGAGGACATGCGGGATGTGAAGCCGCAGCAGCCTCGGCGCGCCTGGGGGCAAACACCCTTCTGGTAACCCATAAATTTGATACCATTGGTGCTATGTCCTGTAATCCGGCGATTGGCGGATTGGGTAAGGGTCACCTGGTGCGTGAGATTGATGCGCTGGATGGTGTGATGGGCCGGGTGGCTGACGCTGCCGGTATCCAGTTCCGTTTGCTCAATCGCCGAAAAGGTCCGGCGGTGAGAGGACCGAGAGCCCAGTCTGACCGCAAGCTTTATAAAAAGGCGATGCAGGATATCCTTCAGCAACAGGAAAATCTGGAGATCTGCGAAGCCGCTATTGAAGACCTGACCGTGAAAGAGGGCGCTGTTACAGGCGTCATCACCAGTGACGGAGAAGAAATTCCTGCGGGCAAGGTTATCCTGACAACCGGTACTTTTCTGCGCGGCCTCATTCATATGGGCGAGAAAAAAATACCGGCCGGTCGGATCGGAGATGCGCCCTCCAACGGATTATCTGATACGCTTGAACGGACAGGGTTTGAACTCGGTCGCCTGAAAACCGGAACGCCGGCGCGGCTTGACGGTAAAACCATTAACTGGTCCGTTCTGGAAGAACAGCCGGGTGATGAAACCCCTGTTCCTTTTTCCTTTTTGACCCAGGAGATTAAAACTCCGCAGATCTCCTGTCATATCACCGCAACGACAGAGGAAACCCACCGGATCATTCGGGATAATCTGCATCGCGCACCTATGTATTCAGGGGAAATTGAGGGAACCGGCCCTCGCTATTGTCCCTCTATCGAAGATAAAGTCGTCCGGTTTGCCGACAAAAACAGCCATCAGATATTTCTGGAACCGGAAGGTTTAGACGTTGATACGGTCTATCCCAACGGCATGTCCACATCTCTTCCGGTTGATGTCCAGACGGCTTTTCTAAGATCCATTCCAGGCCTGGAAAAGGTGGAATTTTACCAGGCCGGTTATGCGATCGAGTATGACTTTATTGATCCCAGGGAATTAAAGCCCACTCTGGAAACCCGGCGATTAAAAAACCTCTATCTGGCCGGGCAGATCAATGGCACGACCGGTTATGAAGAAGCAGCCGCACAGGGACTTATGGCCGGTCTTAACGCGGCCCGGTCTGCCGGCGGGCAGGGGAGTTTTATCCTGGATCGGGCAGATGCCTATATCGGTGTGATGATTGATGATCTGGTAACCCGGGGAACGAAAGAGCCTTACCGCATGTTTACCAGCCGGGCGGAATATCGGCTGATCCTTCGGGCAGACAACGCAGATGCCCGTCTCACCGATCTCGGGCTCGATATTGGCTGTGTGGGGTCTGAACGGGAAACGGCGTTTCAGGAAAAGAAACAGGCGCTGGAGGAAGCAGCCGCTCTTTTCGATCATCTGAAGCTGACGCCCAATGAAGCGCGGAAAGAAGGATTGAACGTTAATCAGGACGGGGTCCGGCGGTCCGCTTCCGATCTCCTGGCCTATCCGGATATCTCTCTTGATGATATCGCCCGGATCTGGCCGGAAACGCTAAAGTTTGATCCGAAAATTCTCGAACAAATTGCGATCAATGCCCAGTATAGCGGCTATCTGGAACGGCAGAAGGCGGATATCCTGGAGTTCCGAAAAGACGAAGCCTTGATCCTGCCGCAGGATCTGGACTTTGCGGCCATCGGTGGATTGTCGGCTGAAGTTTGTCAGAAATTACAGAATGTTAGGCCTTCTACACTGGGTCAGGCGGCGCGTATTTCCGGTGTCACTCCTGCGGCTCTTACCGCTCTTCTTTCCTACGTTAAACGCGGTGATCACCGAAAACAGGCAGGATAGCTGCGTGAGGATAACCGCTTAAATGACTGAAAGTGAGTTTCTGGATATTACCGGTGTTTCACGTGAAACATTGGATAAGCTGCGAACCTATGTGGTCCTATTAAACAAGTGGCAAAAGGCCATCAATCTTGTTTCCAAATCCACACTGCCTCATGTGTGGGAGAGGCATATTCTGGATAGCTATCAGATTTTGACTCACGTAAGGGCAACATCCGGAACCTGGATCGATTTCGGAAGTGGGGCAGGGTTTCCGGCTTTGGTCGTGGCTATGGTTTCTGATTTTGATATTCACGTGGTCGAAAGCGATCAAAGAAAGTGTCTTTTTATGCGTGAGGTTTCACGTGAAACATCGACGCCGATCACGGTCCATAATCAGCGTATCGAGAAAATTGACGCTTTTCCTGCGGAAGTTATTTCCGCAAGAGCGCTGGCTCCGGTAGAAAAATTGCTGGAATATGCAGAACCTTTCTCTCATCCAAAAACCGAATTTTGCTTCCTTAAAGGTCAAGATGTAGATGCGGAATTGACCAAAGCCGCAAAATGTTGGAATATGTCTGTCAATAAACACCAGAGTTTGACAAGCAAAGACGGCTGCATTCTGACATTGGAGGATGTTAGCCGCCGGTAAAATGAGGGCGGGGCTATGGAAGATATTCAGATTGTCGGTTCTTCGCGTATTCTGGCAATTGCCAATCAGAAGGGTGGGGTTGGCAAAACCACAACAGCGATAAATCTTGCAACGGCGCTCGCCGCTGTCGGTAAGTCTGTTCTTGTTATTGATATTGATCCTCAGGGAAATGCCAGCACCGGTCTTGGTATCGACCGTCATGAACGGGAAAATAACGTTTATGATGTGTTGATGGGCGATATTTCTCTGGAGCGAGCCATCTGCTCCAGTGCCATTCCTGGTCTTGATCTGGTTCCCTCCACGGCGGACCTGACCGGCGCCGAACTTGAACTGATTGAAATGGACCGGCGTAGTCATCGGCTGGTGGATGCAATCCGACCCGTAAAATCCTCGTATGACTATATCCTGATTGATTGCCCACCTTCTCTTAACCTGTTGACACTAAATGCTCTTGTCGCTGTTCAGGCGGTTATTGTCCCACTTCAGTGCGAGTTCTTTGCCCTGGAAGGCCTTAGCCTGTTGATGAAAACCATTGACCGGGTCCGTAATACGCTCAATCCTGAACTGGACATTCAGGGCGTGGTCTTGACCATGTTCGATAAGAGAAACAACTTATCTGATCAGGTGGCACAGGATGTCCGCGGATATCTCGGCGATAAGGTTTATGAGACGGTGATTCCCAGGAATGTCCGTGTTTCGGAAGCTCCAAGCCACGGGAAGCCGGCGTTGATTTACGATATCCGCTGCGCTGGCAGTCAGGCTTATATCAAACTGGCCAGCGAAGTTATCCGCCGCGAAAAACAACTACATGCAGCCTAAACATACTATACTCTAGTCGCAGGTATCGGGATGGCAGAGACAATGACGGAAGAAACCGGAAAAAAGAAATTGGGTCGAGGATTATCAGCCCTCTTAGGGGATGATGCTGCCAGTGATTATTCCGAACTGGATAAAATCCGCACGTCAAAAGAAGTTCCTGTAGAACAGATGCATCCAAGCCCCTTCCAGCCGAGGCAGGATTGGGATGAGGATGCGTTGCAAAGTCTGGCGGATTCCATTGCTGAAAAAGGGGTTCTTCAACCTATTTTGGTTCGGCGGGATCCCGCGGATTCCGGTCTTTATGAGATCATTGCCGGGGAGCGGCGCTGGCGTGCCGCACAAATGGCGCAGCTTCATCAAGTCCCTGTTATTATTAAGGAACTGACCGATTCAGACAGTCTCGAAATTGCCATTATCGAGAATATCCAGCGGGAAGACCTATCTGCCATCGAAGAAGCAGAAGGCTATAAACGGCTGCTTGACGAATTTGATTATACCCAGGAGATTATGGCGAAGCAGCTGGGTAAAAGCCGCTCTCATGTGACCAATATGATGCGGCTCTTGAACCTGCCGGGTTCTGTTCAGAAGATGATCCGGGCAGGAGACTTGAGCGCAGGGGCGGCAAGAACCCTTGTTACAGTCGATGATCCGGAAAAATTAGCTCGGAAAATTGTCGATGAGGGGCTTTCTGTCCGTGCAGCCGAAAAAATGGCTCGTAAAAAACCCTCAAATAGAGCGAGCTCAGCGTCCCGGAGTACGAAAGATCAGGATACGCTCGCTCTGGAAGGGGATTTATCAGCGGCAATTGGCATGAAAGTCAGCATTGATCACAAGGGAGATCAGGGCGGAGCCATCAGTATTACCTATGATCACCTGGATCAGCTGGACGATATCTGCCGTCGCCTGACTCGCCACGGATCCAGCGACCTGATCCAGGAAGAAGATCCGTTTGATGGCGATATGGAAACCGCTTTGGACGAAGATTTCCATTAAAAATCAGCATATTAAATAGGAATTACTGTTTCCGGAAACGGTGTTTTCTATACCTTAGCGCTTCCTGCCTGCAAGAGCGATGCGCAGGAGCGCCCGTCTGCATAAGGCTTCATCCGGATAGCCGGTTGTCTTACAATCCATTTCGGCCTGCAGGATAATCGAAAGGCAGGTTGAGAAATGTGCAGCTTTCTTTCTGCTGAGCTGGGCTGATGCTTTTTGGTGATTAAAGAAGGGTATTCCGGCTTTTTTAAGGGAATCGGAGGCAGGCATTCCCCGATCGATAAATAAGGCAGCCTTGTGAAGTTGTTTCAACTGTCCCTGGATCAACCTTAGAAAGGTAATTGAGGATTCGCCGGAGAAAAAAGCTTTGTTGAGTGATTTTTCCAGAACCGGTAAATTTCCGAGGAGGGCTGCGTCAATAACATCAAAGATGCTTTCTGCGGATGAATCGCCAATAACAGCCTGAGTTTCCGCCAAAGTAACCGCGCCTTTATCTTCTCCTTTATAAAGAACAAGCTTATCCAGTTCCTGACGGGAAATTGCCCGGTCGCTGCCCAGATTTTGCCGAAGATAGTCAATAACATCCGATCCGGCCTGCAGTCCGGCAGTACCTAAAACCTCCTGAATGAGAGTGTTGATATCCTGAGCTTTATCCCTAAAACAGGGAATAACGGCGCCATTATCCAGGGGTTTTATGCTTTTTACCAAAGCGCTGTCTTTGCGGATATCACCGGCTTCTATAACCAGAAGTGTGTTTGAAAAATCCGCATCAAGGGCGTTTTTGATAACCGTATTGGTAGAATTTGAAGCGCCGCGAAGACGGACAGCCCGTTCACCGCCCATCATGGAAATGGCGCCGATTTCATCAATCAGTTTAGCGGGATCGTCGCCCAGATCCGACGCCGATATTTCCGAATAGCAGAAGGGATCATCAAGGCTTTCTACGGCTGTCAGGCAGATAGCCTTGGCGCGTTCCCGAACGAGGCCTTCGTCAGGTCCGTAAATGAGAAAAATCCGGACTGATTTATCCGGAGATTTAAGAAAAGAGCTGACCTGGGCTGCCCGGAATTCCACGAGATCCTACCGGGATAAGAAAACGGAGAGTTGCCGGTGAATTTTCTCCGCCAAAACCAGAGCAGATCGCTTGCGGGCATTCTTTTCCGCGGACAGGTTGGCAAAGTCAGAGGTCACAATATTGTAGGAGGATATAGATTGCGTCGCTCCTTTAAAAATTTCCCTCTTCCCATCCGGCGTAAGGAACTGATATTCCGCGTTCAGCGTAAGGTTGTTCCGGTTGGTGGAATTATCAGGATCAATCGCCAGGGATTTCCTGGATTCTTTGATGTCCACTTTCAAACGGTAGCTTGCTCTGGCCGGAACACCTTTCGGGTTCATACGATCCAGAAGTTCATTTCGAATGATTTGTCCGGTCCGTCCCTCTATGGGCATGATATAAGTTGCCGCTAGTTTGTTTTGAACATCCGCATTTTGAGTCTGCTGACCGTAAAGGGGCTGAAAACCGCAGCCGCCCAGCAAGCTTAAAAACACAAATCCGACAAAGTTCTTAAATGACAACATTCACAATCCGGTTTGGCACCACGATGACTTTCCGGATGGGATTATCACCAATGGCGTTCTGAACAGAGGGCTGAGACAGCGCCAGTTCTTCCACTTTAGCGTTGTCCTCGTCTTTGGCAACCTCGATTGTCGCCCGCAATTTACCTTTCACCTGAACGGCCATGGTGATCGTGTCATCAACGGTCAGTTCTGGATCGGCAACCGGCCACGGATTATCGACCAGCAGACCTTTGCCGCCGAGCTTTTCCCACAACTCTTCCGCGAGATGAGGCATCATGGGCCCCACAAGGTTCGTCATGATTTCCATGGCTTCCCGCAACGCCCAGGCATCACCTTCATTTCCTTCAGCAGGTTTGAAGTCGGAGAGAGCTTTCATAAATTCGTAAATGCGGGCAATGGCATTATTGAAATGAAGTTTTTCGACAGTGTCGGTAACCTGATCAATGGTTTTGTGAGCTTCTTTTCTAAGAGACAGGGCCGCATCGGTAAACTCTGTCGGGCATTCTGTATCCACCGGGCAAATCGCGTCCAGATTTTCTGAAACAAAGCGATATAGCCTTTGTTTAAAACGCCAGGCCCCGGTCGCGCCCGCATCCGTCCATTCCATATCCCGGTCCGGTGGACTGTCTGAAAGAACAAACCAGCGGGCCGCATCGGCGCCGAATTTGTCGATAATCTCCCCCGGATCCACGACATTTTTCTTGGATTTAGACATTTTCTCGACGCCGCCAATGATAACCGGATCGCCACTTTCCACATGAACCGGCTCTCCTGCTTCATTGCGGACGACCTCTTCCGGCAGAAGCCAGGTACCGTCCTCAGAACGGTATGTTTCATGAGTTACCATACCCTGGGTGAAAAGCCCGCTGAACGGTTCTTCATACTGAACGGCTCCGGTTTCCTTCATGGCACGCGAGAAAAAGCGGGAATAGAGGAGATGCAAAATGGCATGTTCAATACCGCCGATATACTGATCGACCGGCAGCCAGTAATCCACATCGGATCCCGTTACCGGATCATCGCCGCGTGGTGTGCAGAAACGCGCGAAATACCAGGACGAATCCACAAAAGTATCCATGGTATCGGTTTCCCGAACAGCATCCTCGCCGCAAACCGGGCATTTTGTATGTTTCCAGGTTGGGTGATGATCCAGCGGATTTCCCGGCTTATCGAAGGTAACATCTTCCGGCAGTTCAATCGGCAGGTTATCTTTCTTTTCCGGAACCGTTCCGCAGGCGGAACAATGGACAACAGGGATCGGACAACCCCAGTAACGCTGACGGGATAATCCCCAGTCGCGAAGCCGGTAGTTCGTTGTCGACGTTCCTTTTCCAAGTCCTTCAAGATGCTTGATAACGGCTTTCTTGGCCTCTTCAACAGACAGGTCGGTTAAAAAATCCGAATTGATGATACGGCCAGGGCCCACATAGGGTGTGTCTGTAATAGGAGCCTGTTCACCGTCACCTTCTGCGACCACGCGGATCACATCAAGCCCGTATTTATTGGCGAAATCCAGATCCCTCTGGTCATGAGCCGGACAACCGAACAGGGCGCCGGTGCCGTAATCCATTAACACAAAATTCGCCACATAAATGGGCAGGGTTTTGCCTTCAATCAGGGGATGATCAGCTGTAAGGCCGGTATCGACACCTTTTTTCTCCGCTTTTTCAATGGCTTCCTCGCTTGTCCCCATACGGTGGCACTCAGCGACGAAATCGGCGACGGCCGGATTATCCTTTGCCAGTTCCTGGGTAAGCGGATGATCAGCAGAAATAGCCATAAAGCTCGCACCAAACAGGGTATCCGGCCGTGTCGTGTATATCTCAAGGCTTTCTTCCCGGCCCGTTATGCCGAAATGAATATGAGCACCCTGGGATTTTCCGATCCAGTTTTCCTGCATGAGGCGAACCCGGTCAGGCCAGCGATCCAGTGTCTCGAGGCCTTTCAGAAGTTCCTCGCTGTAATCGGCAATCCGGAACATCCACTGGTTCAGTTTTCTTTTTTCCACAAGGGCGCCGGAGCGCCAGCCGCGACCGTCAATCACCTGTTCATTGGCGAGAACTGTCATATCCACCGGATCCCAGTTGACCCAGCTTTCTTTTCGGTAAACCAGTTCCTTTTCCAGGAAGTCCAGGAACAGGGCCTGCTGCTTTCCGTAATATCCCGGATGGCAAGTCGCCAGCTCTTTGCTCCAATCCAGGGACAGGCCCATGCTTTTAAGTTCGCCGCGCATATTGGCGATATTGGAATAGGTCCATTCCGCGGGATGGATTTTTTTGTCCCGGGCGGCATTTTCTGCCGGCAGGCCGAAAGCATCCCATCCCATGGGGTGTAAAACATTGAAACCGCGGGCCCGTTTATAGCGGGCCACAACATCCCCCATGGTATAGTTCCGAACATGCCCGATATGAATATTCCCGGACGGGTAGGGGAACATCTCCAACACATAATATTTGGGACGGGAAGGGTCGGCCTCTACCTCGAAGGTTCTTTTGTCTTCCCAGGTTTTTTGCCACTTGGCTTCGGTTTCTTTTGCGTTGTAGCGGGACATATCGTCGGTCCGTCTTACAGAATTCTATAGGTTTATAACAAAGGAACAGCCCGAAAGCGGGCTGTTCGTTCTTCAGGATCTTAAATCCAAAATCTTTTGGCCTAATCTCCAATGAGAGGAGATTAGTTCTATTCGCCTTCGCGGGCAATGCGCAGTTCGCGTGCCCGTTTTAGAATGGCATTTTCAAGATTGGTTGTTGTCTTGGGGGTAAGCTCGACCGGGATCCAGTTATTGGTCGTATCCAGGTTTTGCTTAAAAGCTGAGACCCGAAGGCCATCCGCTCTCAGACGCCTGTCCAGAATATAAACGGTAACCTTGAAGCGTTCTCCCGGGGATTCCGGCGGAGTGTACCAGTCTGTGATAATAACGCCACCAAACGGATCGGCTGATGACAGCGGCATAAAGGAGAGCGTATCCAGCGAGGCGCGCCAAAGATAACTGTTAACACCGATACCACCGCCGCCTTGACCGTCTTTGAGATCTTTTTCACTGCCGCCCAGAATGCCGCCTTCACCGAAGATTGTCTCTCGGTTTTCAGGCACCCCTTCTTGAAAAACCCGGCTGCCTCGTTGTTCAGGAAAAGAAGATTCGGTACCAAGATTACTTCCACATGCTGCCAGCCCCAATAGTGTTAAAGAGCAGGCAATAAGCCGTAATCCAAAAGTACGTCTATACATGTCAAAAATGCCCCTACATTCCGGATGTTTCGTATCTGGAGGTCTATACTAATCTTAATGGCGATAATCCGTTGCAGTTTAAAGCAGCTTATAAGTCGGGACAACCAGGGAATATGGAATCTTTGTGAAATCTTGTACTAAAATGTGTTGCATCTATTAAATATGTGTTGGCAAGGTGTTGCATCTATTAAATATTGATTAATGTTTCACTTGTTATTAAACGCCTGAAACCGCAACATAAACTCCGACCTTCTCAAGGTTGTGACTTTTTCAGCACAGTTTTCCCAAATCGGAAAAAAGAGGAGGAGCCTTGCGCTTGACGGTTGGGGGGTGAACGTCCTTTACTCGGTCTCGGCTAACAGGGCCACCGTGCCTTGCGTCGTTTTATTAAATCTATTTCTCTAGCTTATTTGAGCAGAGGGGAGACAAAATGAAAAAAGTAATCCTGGGCACTACAGCACTTGTTGCTGCTTCAGCCCTCACAGCAGGTTCCGCATCTGCTGCTGAAAAAATCAAACTGAATGTCGGTGGTTACCTGCAGACTTCTTTTATCGCTGTTGACTATGACAATGATACTAACCAGCTCCCGACTGACATCCGTCATGAAGGCGAAGTTTTCTTCACTGGTTCAACGACACTGGACAATGGCCTGAAATTCGGCGTCAACATCCAGTTGGAAGCTCGTGAAACAGTTGACCAGGTTGACGAAACATTCATGTATGTTTCTGGCTCTTTCGGTCGTGTTAACGTCGGTTCAGAAGACTCTGCTGCATATCTGATGCACTATGCTTCTCCGTCACCGGTTCCTGCTTGGGGTTTGAATTCACCGAATGCAAAAGCATCTGGTTTCGAAACTCCGGCAACGACACCAAATATGCTGGGTGATACTGACAAGATCACTTATTTCACACCGCGTTTTTCCGGCTTCCAGCTCGGTGCTTCTTACACTCCTGATGGAGATAAGGAAACTGGACGTACTGCTTCAGCAAACAACAACCCGTATGAGCCTACAAATGACGAAGGCGATGCTGATGAAGCTTACTCAGTTGGTGTGAACTATGTGAACAAGTTCAACTCCGTTAGCATTAAAGCATCTCTTGGTTACCAGCTTCTGACACGTTCAGGTACTGCAGAAGATACTGACGAAATTGGCGCAGGTATCCAGCTCGGCTTCGGTGGCTTCACAATTGGTGGTGCTTATAAATTTACCGATGACGAAGGTGGTTTTGATGGTGCAGAGCGTCAAAACTGGGATATCGGTGTAACCTATGGTCAGGGTCCATGGAAAATCGGTATCCAGTATGCTGGTGCTGACTCAGACGGCCGTGATACAGGTGATACCAACGCGCTTGGTGCTGCAAATATTGGTGATGGTGAACAGCACGCTGTTGTTGTTGGCGGTCAGTATGTTCTTGGCCCGGGAATCACAGCCTTTGGTGGCGTTCAGTTCTGGGATGGTGAAGACGATCTCGTTGGTTCTGAAGGTGAAGACGCAACAATCTTCTTTATCGGTACTGCTCTCTCTTTCTAATCTGAAAGAAAGATATGTATTTGGAAGGGATGAGCTTCGGCTCGTCCCTTTTTTTGTTTATCAAGTTGATTACCTGCTTGTGACCGCTAGAATGCCCGAAGAGAAGAGGGTTTAATTTATGGGCGGTATTATCTGGCTGGCATCCTATCCGAAATCCGGAAATACATGGATGCGGTCTTTTTTGCATAATCTCATTCAGGACAGAAGCAGCTCGGTTCATATTAATGAATTGGCAAAGCTAACCTATGGAGATAGCCAGAAATATTGGTATGAGCAGGCTTATGGCGGGAGTCTGGAAGGGCTGTCACCGGAAGATGTCATGAAGCTGACGCCTAAAGCCCAGCATTTGATGACCCTTTCCAAATCGGAATCAGTTTTTGTAAAGACCCACAACAACCTGGCAACCAATTGGGGAGTACCGTATATAACCCCGGAAGCAACTGCAGGAGCGATTGTTATTGTCCGAAATCCTTTGGATGTGGTCATCAGTTTGGCTCATCATTTTGGATTTACTGTAGATGAAGCGATCGATTTTATGGCGGACCCGAAGGCTGAAACACCAGAGGATGAGTATAAACTTCCTCAGTTCTATGGAACCTGGTCTGATCATGTAAAAAGCTGGGAGAAATTCAATCCGTCTTACCAGCACCGGGTTCGCTATGAAGATATGTTGACCAAGCCTCAGAAAACGTTCGGTAATGTTGTAAAGTTCTTTGGTCTCAAGGTCACAAAAAACCAGATTAATAAAGCTATCAAGCTATCTTCTTTCAAAGTTCTACAACGACAGGAACAAAAGGACGGGTTTGACGAGCGTTCCGATAAAGCGGAAGCCTTTTTCAGATCTGGTAAATCAGGGCAATGGAAATCGGTTTTGACGGAAGATCAGGTCAACAGGATTTGTGATACGCATCATGATATCATGTCAGAACTTGGCTATCTGTAAGGAATACAAGGCTGATTATAAATGGGGAAAATTGTCTGGCTGGCATCCTATCCAAAATCTGGAAATACCTGGGTCCGAATGTTTCTCAACAGTTATTTCTGGGGGCAGGAAGAGCGGCAGGATCTGAACAGGCTTGATCTGTCCACTTATGGCGGCTCTAGCAAAAGTTCCTATCGGCAGGTCACATCGCGAGATGTTGACGCTCTGCCAGATCAGGAAATTATGGCGCTAACGCCAAATGCTCATGCCTTTATCGCGTCGCGCCATGACCAATTGGTCTTTGTGAAGACCCATAATCTTTTGTCCACTTACCACGATATCCCGCTGATCACGCCGTCCGTGACCCATAGCGCCCTCTATATCCTTCGGAACCCCCTGGATATAGTTCTTTCGGTCGCCGATCATTTCGGTTTGGAACTGGATCGGGCCATTGAGTTTATGAATGACCCGAATGGCAGTACGGCACCAAACGAAACGATGGTTCGCCAGATTTTCTGTTCCTGGAAGATGAATGTGAAAACCTGGACAGAGCAGCCCCCTTTTCCGGTGATGGTGGTGCGCTATGAGGATCTGCATGACCAGCCGCAGGAGAGTTTTACAAAGATCCTCAGCTTCCTTGGTACGAACCCTGACATGAAACAGGTTGCGCGTGCGGTTAAGCAGTCCTCTTTCAAAGCGCTCCGTTCCATGGAAAAGCGCGATGGCTTTAAGGAGCGCTCCCGACACAGCAAGGCTTTTTTCAGGGTTGGAAAGACAGGGCAATGGAAATCGAAGCTCACCTCGGATCAGGTTGATCGGATTGTCCGGCCAAATGCGGAATTGATGAAGACGTTTGGGTATCTGCCGCCTGGATATTAGGCGGAATTGCCTTCTATCCCATCCTCAAAATACGAAATCGCACCAAATCCCGAAAATCCAAGTCCGCTAAGCTGTCTCAAGTGATGGTCCCGGATACCGCCAAGAGCGTAAACGGGAAGAGATTGCGCCCGGATAGCCAGGGCGGCTGTCATCAAGCCGGTTCCGGCTTTTCCCGGATGGCTTTTTGTCGGGAAAACCGGTGACAGAAAGGCCCTGTCGGCGCCAAGGTCTGCTGCTTTTCGAAGGGCCCGCACAGAATGACAGGCGGAACTGATATCAAGGTCCGGATATCGGCTCCTGATCATTGGAATTTGCGGAATTTGATATTCTGGCAGGTGAATCCCATAAGCATCAACAGCGTGAGAAATAGTAGGGTTTTGTGCAATGTACAGTCTTAAATGACGCAGTTTGCAGATTTTTGATAGATATTTAGCTATTTTTACGCGATTTTGACTATTGTAATGACGAAAAACAATGCCTGTTCCTGACGGCAGGGTCTGTGCCACCCGAAGAGGGTCCAGACCTCTTTCGTCATCGGTAAAATAGAACATATCCATCATCATGGCGTGACGCTATCATCGGATGCAGCCTGCCTAAAAGGTTTTTTTTCCGAACGTCATCTGCTATTTGCAAGGACTAAGCTAACGAACCGGGCCGGAAATATGAGCGACGTCGCAAAAAACCTTCAGGACATTCAGGATATTCTCGATAAAACAGCCGCAAAGTGGGATCGGGAAAGCACTGACATAGATCTGATTGCTGTTTCCAAAAAGCAGCCTCTTGATCGGGTGGTTGCCGCGCTGGAGGCCGGGCATCGTGTTTTCGGCGAAAACAGGGTGCAGGAGGCGCAGGCAAAGTGGCCGGATCTTAAATCCCGCTTTGAAGGGGTGGAGCTGCATCTCATCGGTCCGTTGCAAACCAATAAGGCCAGGGATGCTGTCGCCCTGTTCGATGTGATCCAGACGGTAGACCGCCCCAAACTGGCGGCGATCCTGGCCAGGGAAATGAAGGCGGCCGGCAAAAACATTCCGGTTTATGTGCAGGTCAATATTGGTGAGGAAGAGCAGAAGTCAGGCATTGCCATTGACGATGCGGATGCTTTTATCCGGGACTGCCGGGAAGGGCAGGGCCTTGATGTGGTTGGCCTGATGTGTATTCCACCGGCCGTTCAGCAGGTGGCCCCTTATTTTGCTCTTTTGGCCCGGATCGCCGAACGGAACGGGATTAAGAAGCTCAGCATGGGGATGAGCGGGGATTATCCGACCGCCATTCAGTTTGGTGCGACATCGGTCCGGGTCGGAACCGGCATCTTCGGTGCCCGTTCCAACCTTTGAAAACCTATATCAGGACGGTGCTCCCATTTTTGATTGCAGGAACCGATCCTGATTTCCGCCCAGCATGCCCGTATGCCAAAGGACGGCAAGCGTCAGGATCAGACCTAAGATCTCTGATACCGGGCTTGCATACCAGATCCCCATTTCTCCCATGCCATGGGGAAGCAACAGGATCAGCGGAATACTGATGACATAGATTTTTCCAAGGCCCAGAAGGCCTGCGCGTCCAGCATCACCGATGGCCTGGAAGAAACTGGGAACCATCAGCATGGGACCGAACAGGACATACAGAAGCGCCATGGGCGGCAGGATCCGGTCAGTTTCGGCAATGATGGCAGTATTCTCCACAAACATTGACGCGAGCGGGCCTGACAGGAAAACAAAGGCTATTTCCAGGATAGCGCAGTAAACCAGTGCCGCTAAAGCCGTGATTTTCAGGCTTCCAAAAGTTCTTTCCCAGTTTTTAGCACCGAAGTTATTACCGGCAATCGCCTGTAATGCGAGGGTCATACCGAGGAGAGGCATATACCCGAAAGTCAGGAGCCTGGTCACGATGCCATAGGCGGCAACACTGGTCCCGTAAGTGGCAGAATCCCAGACCTGCAGTTGATAGACAATGCTGGCTGACATGGCGGAAACACCCACGTAGGATAGGCTGGAAGGAGCGCCGAGGGCCAGATAGTTGCCCCAATGCCTGAAAAAGCTGGCTATATTTACGATCCGGAAGCGCAGCGTGTTATCTGTCGCGTAAATATAGCCAAGGGCTGCAATGCTGGACCCGACCTGCGCAAGGGCCGTTCCATAAGCGGATCCGGCGACCCCCATATTAAACTCGACAATCAGCAGGTAGTTGAAGAAGCCGTTGAGCAATGTGGCAGCAACCGTAAACAGGGTCATGGCACCCAGCTTTCCCTGGCATCTGAAACTGTCCGACAGCATGGATAAGAGGAAGAAAAGCGGCGAGAACTGAATGGTCAGCGAGATATACACATGCCCCATACCGGCAAGAGTGGGGGAGCCGTTGGCGATGGCCAGTACCAGATCCCGTCCGAAAAGCTCAAACAGCAAAACCAGGAAGCCGCAGATCACTGCAGACAGGATCAGTGCGCTGGTCATGGCCTCTTCTCCCTCCCGGCGCTGCCCGGCCCCCAGCATGCGGGCGAGGACGCTGGCAAAGCCGGTGGAGACCAGGGTGCCAAGGGCAATCAGCATCATGAAGAGGGGAAAGACCATTGTGACGGCAGAAAGCGCGTCCGGCCCGACGAAGCGTCCGACAAACCAGCCGTCAACGACCGTAAAGAGGCCATTTGTCATCATGATCAGGATGATCGGTGTCGCGGTTTTCAGGAACAAAATCCCGAGCGGTGTGGAAAGATACATGTTTTCTGGAATGTCAGGGCTTTTTTCCATGGCTCTGTCTCTCTAGAATAAGGATTAGTATCTCTTGCCCGAAAGGGCCTGAGGCGGTATATTGATGATAATTGACACAGTCAATTGACAATGTCAATTTAAAAATAGAGGCTGGCTTTTTGGCGAAGACACTGACCGAAGACGAGATTGCAGGCAAGCGACAGGACCTGATTGCGGTTGCCACCCAAATTCTTGAAAAAGAGGGGTTTCAGGCGCTCACCCTGCGCCGCCTGGCGACGGATGCCGGGATCAGCCGTTCGACGCCCTATCTCTATTTTGAAGACAAGTCGGATCTTCTGAACAAGGTCTGTGTTGATGCTTTCAAATATCTTATTTCCCTGTGTCGTGACGCCATGGCGCCACAGGAGGGTATCCTTGATCAACTGACGGCGCTGGGCCGCTGCTATATGCAGTTCGGCGTCGACCGGCCGATTTTGTACCGATTGGTTTTCGCACCGGAAAATCCCGATGATGAAATCTCTCCAGAGGTTCAGGAGATCGCGGAAGAATACCGGTCGTTGTTCCAGGGACCTATGCAGCAAGCCTATGAGAAGGGGTATTTCACTGTTCCGCCGGATCGGCTGGGGCCTGTCCTGTGGGCCAGCATGCATGGGGTTCTATGCCTGCGCTGGGCCGGACACCTGACAGAGGAAGACGCTTTTCGTCAGGTGCGCGATGATATGGAAATGATCCTGTCCATCGGATTTATAAACCGGGAAAAAATTGATGAGATCAACTCGGTGATCAAAAACCGAACGAAAAAAGATTAAAGAAGAATCTCGATAGCGGTGTCTTTTGATATTTTCTCCAACAGTTCGAGCAGGTCCTTTTTTTTGAGGGCAACGCAGCCTTCCGTGCCATCATAATCCGGCTTTGCAACATGCATGAAAATGCAGCTACCTTTCCCGGGAACCGGTGGCTCGTCGTTATGACCGATCACCACGACAATGTCATAGAGATCATCTTCGCGCCACAGGGTTTCATGGCGAGCCTCAAAGGGCAGGGTGATCTTCCGGTTATAGTCCGGATGATCCGGATCATCGCACCAGCCATCTTCACGCCTGATCTCCATGACAGGTAGAGTGCAAACCGGCTTCTCGCCTTTATCGGCCCTGTACCAGACGGACCTGAGCGGATAGCAGCCTGCCGGTGATGCGTGATCACCTTCCTTTTTATCGGTTGTAACGCCGGACTTCCCAAGGGCGCAGGGCCATGAACAGTTACCATAGGTAACCATTCCCCGATGTCCGTGATTTCCATTGACGGTAATGCGCATTTCACTAGTTTATAAATCCCGTCCCCAATACCCAACAGGAAATTTATGTCCCAAGCTTCAAAACCCCAGACTCTGGATTATCTGGCGCTTGTCGGTTTGTCTCTTATGTGGAGTTCCAGCTTCCTGTTTATCAAGATCGCTGTTGAAAGCCTGACCCCGCTTACGGTGGCGTCCGGCCGCATGCTGATCGCGGCCGTTTTGCTCTACGCGATCCTGAAAATCCGCGGCGGGTCATTGCCGAGGGACCGAGAAAGCTGGTTTTTCTTCTTTCTGATCGGACTGATCGGCAACGCCCTGCCTTTCTTTATGATCAGTTGGGCGGAGCTTGAGGTGGACAGTTCCGTGGCATCCATCCTGATCGGCTCCATCCCGCTATTTGCTTTTTTGATCGGCCATTTTGTTACGCCGGATGAGAGACTGACCCTTCCGCGGGTTATCGGCGTTATCCTGGGGTTTGTCGGCATTGTTGTTCTGATCGGTCCGGCGGCACTGGCGGAGCTGGGGATCGGCGCTATAAGCCAACTGGCGATTATCGGCGGCGGTTTCTGTTATGTGACCGCCAGTTTCCTCGCTAAAAAAATGCCTGACATGGAGCCGGTCTCCCGGGCTTCCGGTGTTCTTATCATGGCAAGCCTGATGTCTGTTCCCTTGTGCCTTTATCTGGATCAGCCCTGGACTCAGTCTCCCAGCATGCAGTCTCTGATGGCGGTTGCCATCCTCGGGGTTTTTCCAACCGCCATTGCCACTCTGATCCTGTTTTTCGTCATCATGCGGGCCGGCGCGACCTTTGTATCCCTCAACAATTATATTAATCCGGGGCTCGGTGTTGTCTGGGGCTACTTCTTTGTCGGCGAAGTTCCGGCCCTTCAAACCTGGGGTGGCCTTGTCCTGATTACATCCGGCCTGATTGTGACCCAGATCCGGTTTGGTGCTCGGTAATACAGAGAGATGCGGTGTTAAGCTGAGAAGTCTTGGCTGTTTGTTTGGCCTCAAGCGCCGGCGGGGACATCCGTCCCC
>DIYE01000056.1 GCA_002428885.1 Alphaproteobacteria bacterium UBA6062 | reverse complement strand
GTCCAGCCGCGATCCGGACCAGGCCCGCAAAATGGCGGCGAAGGCAAGAGTATCCCGGTTGCCGCAGACCGAGACCCGGCGCTATGTGGTGGGTGGTGATCTGCGCAGCTTCCGTATTCATGAGATTCCGCTGGAATTTGAAAACCAGTTGGCCGGGTTTGCCGAAGATGTGAGCCGGGAAGAGGAAATCGTCTCGGAAATGAAGTCCCATGTGGAGGGACAGGCCAATGTTCTGGAGAATATCACCACGGCTATTGCCATTTACGGAGCGGATCAGCGGCTGAATTTCTACAACCAGACTTATGCGAAGCTGTGGAGGCTGGATGATGCCTTTTTGCAGGAAAAGCCGACAATCCTTGAGGTTCTGGATAAGCAGCGGGAAATGCGCCGCTTGCCTGAACAGGCGGATTTCTCGGCATACCGGGCCAAAAGGCGGGCGCTTTTCACCAACCTGATTGATATGCAGGAGGAACTGTCGCAACTGCCGGACGAAACCATGATCCGGACCGTGATCGCACCCCATTCCTTTGGTGGCTTGTTCTTTATGTTTGAGGATGTGACGGACAAGATGGTGCTTGAGCGGGCTCATAACACCCAGACCCAGGTGCAGCGGGCCACGTTGGATAACCTGCATGAAGGGGTTGCGGTGTTTGGTGCGGATGCCCGGATCAAGCTTTATAATGCCGGTTTTGCGGATATCTGGGGTTTGTCCCTCGATTTTCTGGAAGCGGATATGCATATCTCCCGGATTATCGACAAGATCTTCAGTATCTGGAAAATAGAGGCATCCGACGATCTCAGGGAACGTTATATCGCCAATGTGACCCGTCGGGATGCCTCCGGCGGCAGTATGGAGCAGCCGAACGGCCGGATCATCAATTTCAACCGTGTTCCTCTGCCGGACGGCAATGTCCTGTTCACTTACGTTGATGTGACGGACCAGCTTAGGGTCCAGCGGGCATTGACCGAGCGCAATGATGCACTGGAAGCCGGAGATCGCATGAAAACGGAATTTGTGGCCAGCGTCAGCCATGAACTTCGAACACCGCTCAATACCATTATCGGCTTTGCAGAAATTCTGGTGAAGCAGTTCTTCGGGCCGCTCAATGACAAGCAGGAGGAATATGGCCGGGGTATCCTGGACAGTTCCAACCATCTTCTGCATCTGATCAATGATATTCTGGATATGGCGAATATCCAGGCAGGCCAGATTGAACTGGATCTGGAACCGGTGGATGTGCATGCCCTGCTGGCCAATGTGGTGACCATGGTTCATGACCGGGCCCGCAAGCGGCGCATAACGATTGACCTTGCCGTCAGCAGTGAGCTTGGCTGGGCAAATCTGGATGAGCGGCGGATGAAGCAGGTGGTTTTCAATCTTTTCAGCAATTCGATCAAATTCACAGAGCCGGGCGGTCGGATTACGTTGAAAGCCGAAAAATCCGGAGATGGCCTGATCATCCAGGTGCAGGATACGGGTATCGGCATACCAACCCCCATGCAGAACAAAATTTTTGAGCGCTTCTCCAAAGGAGATACGACTCATGAAAATGCGGGTGCGGGTTTGGGATTATCGCTGGTAAAAAGTTTCGTGGAAATGCATGGGGGGCAGGTAGCGCTTGTCTCTGAGGAAAAGAAAGGCACGACCATCACATGCAGCTTGCCGAAAACGGTCTGCATTGAAGCCCGGTCTGCGTAAGAGACTAACGTGACCAGCCAGGCTTCCATAGGGACGGCAATCGTCCGCAATGAAACAGAAACCGCAGATCTGGCTGCGCGGCTGGCGGCGGTTTTAAAAATCGGCGATATCATTACCCTAAACGGCACCCTGGGAGCTGGAAAAACAGCCTTCGCCCGGGCGCTCATCCGGGCACTGACCGGGGCCGACATCGATGTGCCAAGCCCGACCTTCAATCTTCTTCTGACCTATGACACGCCGTCCGGAGCCGTTTTTCACTATGATTTCTACCGGCTGGAAGACCCGGAGGAAGTCTGGGAACTGGATATTGAAGAGGCGTATGAGGAGGGCATCACCCTGATTGAATGGGTTGAAAAGCTGGAAGACCTGGCTCCTGAAAATGTTCTGGATATTTGCATTGAACTGCCGGAGGACGCTGCAGATCCAACGATCCGTCATATTTCCCTGACCGGCAGTTCTGATTGGGGAGCAAGACTGGAGGATCTGGCATTGTGACCAGGCCGTCAGCAGCAGATATCACGCGGTTTCTGAAGGAGGCAGGCTGGGCCGACGGAACACGGACATCTCTGGCCGGCGACGCGTCTTCCCGCAGCTATGAGAGGTTGGAGAAAGAGGGTAAAACCGCTCTTCTCATGAAGGACCCGTCGGTAGAGACGGCCGAGCGATTTATAAAAGTAACCGGGATCCTTTGCGAAGACAGCTACAGCGCGCCGGAAATTCTGGCGGCAGATCCGGGGAAAGGACTGGTTCTGCTGGAGGATTTCGGGGACCACCTCTTTGTTCGGCTGATTGAGGATGGCGCTGATGAGACAGTTCTTTACAGGCTTGCTGTCGATTTCCTGATTGATCTGACCCGCCGCCGCCTACCGGACGGATTGCCCTATTTCTCCGAAAGTTATGTTCTGGACCAGAATGTCCTCTTTCTGGACTGGTATATTCCGGCCGCGACCGGAAAGCCGGTGACCCGGGAGGCACGGCTTTTTTATCAGCAAGTCTGGCGGGAGCTTCTGAAATCCCAGGGGTCCATGGAAGAAGTTCTGCTGATGAGGGATTTTCACGCGGAAAATATTTTCCACCTGGAAAAGCGGACAGGACTACAGGCTCTTGGGTTGATTGACTATCAGGATGCCATGATCGGCCCGGCGGCTTACGATCTTGTTTCCCTGCTGCAGGATGCGAGGAGAGATGTCCCGCGGGCCTTGGAAGAGGAGATGATCGGTCATTATGTGAAAGAGACCGGTGTGTCTGAAAGCCGGTTTCGGGAAAGCTATGCTATTTTAGGGGCGCACCGGGCGCTCAGGATTATGGGGATTTTCACACGATTGTCAGAACAGGATGGCAAAAACAAGTATCTGGCCTTTATGCCGCGCATGAAACGGCATTTAAGAAAAAACCTGGCGCATCCGGCGCTGGTCGCGCTGGAGCACTGGTTATCGATTACCGTTGGAAAAGAAGGCTGATGACAGAACAAAACAGAAGCGCCGTTCGCAAAGCCATGATTTTGGCGGCAGGCCTTGGAAGCCGGCTTCGCCCCATCACCGACAAGACCCCGAAACCCCTGGTTCCGGTTGCCGGGCGTCCCATGATTGACTACTGCCTTGATCTTGTTCGCGGGGCGGATATCAGGGAGGTGGTGGTGAATTGCCATCATCTGGCGGATCAGATCGAAGCCCATATGACGGGCGTGACGGATTTGGATGTGGCGATTTCCGATGAACGGGAGAGGCTTCTGGAAACCGGCGGAGGCGTTCTGAAAGCCCTGCCGCTGCTGGGAGAGGGTCCCTTTGCCGTGCTGAATGCCGATGTGATCGTGCGGGACGGCGCAAATCATTCCTTAAAAAAACTGATCCGCTTCTGGGATCCTGACAAGATGGATGTCCTGCTTCTGATGCAGGCGACTACCAGCTCTGTCGGCGGCCATCCCCATGGTGACTATATGATGGACGGGCTTGGCCGCCTCGCCCGGCGGGATGAGCGGATGGTGGCACCGTTCATGTTTACCGGTGTGCAGATCCTCAAGCCCGGGCTTTTTGACGGTATGAAAGAAGAAGCCTTTTCCCTCAATCGCCTTTATGATCAGGCGGAGGAAAAGGGGCGGTTGTTCGGTCTGGTACATGGCGGGCAATGGCTTCATGTGGGAACGGAAGCCGCTCTTCAGAAGGCAGAGCAGAAAATACGGGGATCGTGACAGAGGCGTCAGGACAAAAGCCAGTTGTTTTTAATATTCCGCCGGACATGTCTTTTGTGGACTGCCTGGCCAAGGAACTGTTGCGCCGTCACGGAACGGATTTGCAGGAGCTTGGGCGGGTTACGATCCTGACCACCACCCGCCGGGCGGCAAGGGCCCTGCAAAATGCCTTTCTGCGGGAAACCGGCGGACGTCCTTTATTGCTGCCCCGTATGCGGCCTCTCGGGGATGTGGATGAAGACGAACTTCTCTTGGATGGAGAGGTTAATCCATCCCCGGACAGTCCGGCTCTCTTGGATCTGCCGCCGGCCATCGATGGCTTAAGACGGCAGTTGCTGCTTAGCCGTCTGATTGAAAAGCGGCAGGGAGAGGGGGCGGACTTTGCTCAATGTGCGGGCCTTGCCAAGGAACTGGCAAGATTGCTGGACCAGGTCCAGACGGAAGGACTGGATTTTGCCGATCTTGTCTCTCTGGTGCCGGAGGATTATGCGGAGCATTGGCAGATTACCCTGGATTTCCTGACCCTGATCAGTCAGGTCTGGCCGACCCTTCTTGAGGCTGAGGGGTCTATTGATCCGGCGCTTAGAAGGGATCTTCTGCTCCGGCGGCAGGCGGCGGAATGGCGCGCTAATCCGCCTGAAGATCCGGTCTATGCCGTTGGTTCCACCGGCTCCATTCCGGCGACGGCGGACCTTCTGCATCTGGTCAGCCTTCTGCCCAACGGCGCCGTTATTCTGCCGGGTCTGGACCGGTATCTGGATGAAAAAAGCTGGGAGGCCGTGTTGAGGTCGCCCGGACATCCGCAGTTCGGCCTTGCCAAACTCCTTGAGAGGATGGGGATCACCCGGTCTGACGTGACGGATATTGTCCTGGAGGAGGCCCGGAGCTGTTCCCCGGACCGTCCTGCCTTTTTGAGTGACGCCCTTCGTCCCGCTGAAACAACGGACGCCTGGCAGCGTTCTGACAGCTTTAAACAGGTCGCCCTTGAAAATGTCCGGCAGGTCTCCTGTTCCGGACCGCAGGCCGAAGCCCAGACCATTGCCCTTCTGATGCGGGAAACGCTCGAACATCCCCGGAAAACGGCAGTTCTTATTACCCCGGACCGGGATCTGTCCCGCCGGGTCGTGGCGGAGCTGGAGCGCTGGGATATTGAGGTGGATGACAGCGCCGGGAGCAGCCTGGATCAATCACCGCCCGGTGTTTTTCTGCGTCTGACGGCGACCCTGATGGCAGAAGACTGCGCGCCTGT
>DIYE01000041.1 GCA_002428885.1 Alphaproteobacteria bacterium UBA6062 | reverse complement strand
CCGCCCTTGCCTTTGGAGTAGCCGCCTTCCCGGCCGGTCAACTCCGCCATGACGCCTTTCGGGTCCATGCCGCAGGCCAGCATATGACCATGATCTCGGTAGGATGTGATAACGGCATCTTCCGGGTTAATGGCAGATTGCATTCCAACAACCACTGCTTCCTGTCCGATATAGAGATGGCAAAAGCCACCGATAAGGCCCATTCCATATATTTGGCCCGCTTTCTCTTCAAACCGGCGGATCAGTAGCATATTGGAATAGAACTTTTTGACCTGTTCTTTATCCACCTTGGTGGATTTCTTTCGGGTGGTAGTGGCTTTTCTCGCCATGATCTCTCCCTCTGGATAAATGGTCTCATGCATCCCGCTGAAATTTCGGGACGGACATTGCGTCGAATAACGCCATGAATGTGATCAAAAAAGACTTAAGAAACAAGAAATAGCGTTAATTTAACTGAATTTCAGTTATTCAAGTTAATAATGCTGCATCGCAAAATGAAAATAATCTATTTCCACATATTAGAACAAGACGCAAGAAGCTGTCGTTTTTTCGGGATACTTTTGAAATTTTTGAAAATCAAAACCGGAGACTTCAGTAATATCCAGCCGGAAGTTCCGTATGAAACTTAATTGTCGGTATAGATAACCACTTCATCGGGATGTGCAAGGCCGAGGACTTCGCGAGCTCTTTCTTCCAACATATCCAGATCGAGATTCTGTGAGTCGAGCAACTTAACTCGTTTTTCGAGCCGTTCCCGTTCCATTTGAGTGATCTGATACTCTGCTTCCGCTTTGCGAATATCGTTCTGCAATTTGAGATAGGCGAACAGTCCCCTGTCCCCTTCCACGAGATGGTAGCTGAAATAGCAAATTGCCAGCAAACCGATAATCGGTGCTGCTCCTGCTTTCATTCTTTTGCTAATCTCGTAACTGATCTTCATAGAGTTAATGAATCAAATTCGTACAACCGGGTCAATGAATAAATACGGCTGCTATGGAATAAACCTTGCTGGATTGAAAACTGTGTCCCGGGAACGTCAGATATAAAAAGTATTTTGCCATCCGAGAGAATAAAACCGCTAATTTAACCCTGTGTACCATCCTTCATGGGTAGAACCTGCTGAGGATCCGCCAGGCAGTTTTTTTCCACGACTTTTTTTGATATCTCCAACAGCGTTTCTCTTAAAACAGGTCTATCGATGGGTTTTGTAAGTGCGCCGTGCATGCCGACAGACTTATACTCCTCGACTTGGGACTCGAATGCGTTTGCGGTCAACGCGTAGATGGGTAATACATCTTTATCCGGTACCAGCATGCGGATTGCCCCGGCAGCTTCAACGCCAGTCATGACAGGCATCTGAATATCCATAAAGATAAGGTCATAGTCTTGCCGGTTTTGCCTGATCTCTTCCACGGCTTCCGCACCATTTTCGACCAGTTTTACGGAATGGCCGTCTCCTTGCAGCATCTCTCGGATAATCATCTGATTAATATTGTTGTCTTCCGCAACAAGAATTCGCAAGCTCGTTACCGGGCTCTCGTCCTGGTCACTCAAACCGGCTAACAGTTGCTCTTTTGCAAGTCGCGCCCCAATTTTGAGCGTGAAGGTCGTTCCTTTACCAACCTCGCTGCTGACTGTCAGATATCCCCCCATCATCTCTACAAGATTGCGCGAGATACTTAACCCAAGCCCAGTTCCCATGCTGGATGTTCGGCCTGTTTCAGACTGTTTAAAAGCTTCAAAAATGAGCTCTTGCTCCTCTTCAGAGATGCCGGGCCCGGTATCCGATATATTGAAGATCAGATGATACGTGTTGAGGCTGCCCTCTTCGATATCCACATCGATCCTGACAGCCCCTTCTTGCGTAAATTTGATGGCATTGCCGATCAGGTTAAAGAGGATCTGTTTGATATGCCCGTAGCAGGCTGTCATCCAAAGAGCATCCGGCCCATTGATCTTATATTCGAAAGACAGTTTTTTTGTTTCGGATTGTACTGAAAAGAGGGAATGCAAATCTGCCACCAGGGAACCGACCGTAAAATCTTCTTCCTCTATTTCGACAGCACCGGCTTCAATGCGGGCGAAATCCAGAACCTGATTAACAAGAGCCAGCAGGAAGACACCTGAATGCTGGGCTGTTTTTAGCTTTTTGGTGACATCCTCCGGCAAAGCCCGATTTTCAAGGAGCTGGAGGATGCCCAGGACAGCATTCAGTGGTGTTCGTATTTCATGCGACATCGCTGCCAAAAATTTAGTCTTTGCCTCATTAGCAGCATTGGCCTGCTTTTCGGCGATCAGGCGGTCTCGGCTTTCATCCGCCAGAATTTTGTTTGTCTTTTCCATTTCACGACTGGCGAGAGATGCTTTTTGCAAATAATAAACTGTCAGGGATAAGATCAACCCGAATAACAGGAAGGCCAAAGCAACCATTTCAGCAGTTATTCTCTCCGAGTTGTTGAACATGTGTTCCGTAGGAACCAGGAAAATCTCGAATTCATGGTTGTAAAAGGTATTTTGTTTACTGACCTGCCAGTCTTTGTATGGTGTTTTAGAAAAATTACGGGTTTCGAAGACCTTTATACCATCTATGGAAATAGCAATTTCGTAATCTTTGAATTCGTGAAGGGAACGGCTGTTTCGCAAGGCTTGCTCTAACCAGTCCTGGGTTCTAAAAACAGTCTTCAGAAAACCGTCAAACCGATCACCAACCTGGATTGGGATAAGGAACACGACCCCCATTCCCCCGCCATCCAGTTCTACCGGGTTGGTCATGGTCGGTATCATGGCCTTTCGAACCGCATCCAAAAAGTCGCTATATTCCTCATCTGCACCCAGGTCACGATCAATATCTGATTCATTACCAAGTTTTGGAATGACCCAGCGGGTAATATAGGAAGGATCGATCCATTCAATCGCCTGAATGCCTTGATAATCATCAATATAATGAAGAGCATCTTCAACCAGTTCGATTTGAGGTGTCCCGCCCCTTGCCTGCCAGCGGTGTACGATCCTTTGTAGCGCAGGAACAGAAGCGGAAAGATCACCGGCAATATAGGATGAGAAAGCCTGGGCCTGCTGCTCAATGAGTTCGAGTTGATCTTCTTTATGCTCCTGGATAAGCGTACGCCATGCGAAGAGTGCAAGAATACAGCTGACAGCGAATACCAGAACAGACGGTGCCTTGTTGGTATGTAAGGGTGAGTTCTTTCCCACCGGCATGTCCTCAAAATTGATTTACAGAAAAATTCCGAGAACAGTCTTGCACCAAATTCTAACTAATATATTAAGCTTTCATAATAAATTGAGAATTACCCTCCACATAAAAAGGCGGAGATATTCTCCCCGCCTCCATACGTGTCTCGCCAAGGACAATCTTATTTCAAAATGGATCGTCCGGCATATTCCGCTGACGGACCCAGAGCTTCCTCAATCCGGATGAGCTGATTATATTTGGCAAGCCTGTCAGAGCGCGCCAGGCTACCGGTTTTTATCTGGCCGCAATTTGTGGCGACGGCGAGATCGGCAATGGTTGCGTCTTCTGTTTCACCGGACCGGTGAGACATCACCGCTGTATAGCTGGCTTTGTGAGCCATTTCGACAGCTTCCATGGTTTCCGTCAGGCTGCCGATCTGGTTGACTTTAACGAGGATCGAGTTAGCAACCCCCTTTTCAATACCGTCTGCCAGACGTACCGGATTGGTCACGAAAAGATCGTCACCGACAAGCTGAACTTTGTCGCCAATCTTGTCGGTTAGCAATTTCCAACCGTCCCAGTCATCCTCAGACATACCGTCTTCGATGGAGATAATCGGATAATCGCCAACCAGAGCGGCGTAGTAATCAACCATTTCCCCTGGTGACAGAACCTTGCCTTCACCTTTCAGGTTGTATTTACCGTCACCATAGAATTCCGTGGATGCAGCATCGAGCGCAAGATAAATATCCTCGCCGGGTTTATAGCCGGCGACTTCAATAGATTTCATAATAAAATCAAGGGCGTCCCGGGTACCGCCGATATTCGGTGCGAAGCCACCTTCATCGCCAACATTGGTGTTATGGCCGGCATCGCTCAATTGCTTCTTAAGCGTATGAAAAACTTCAGAGCCCATCCGCACAGCATCGCGGATGTTACCAGCGGAAACCGGCATGATCATGAATTCCTG
>DIYE01000258.1 GCA_002428885.1 Alphaproteobacteria bacterium UBA6062 | reverse complement strand
CATCATCGACCAGATGGAAAAGGAAGGGGTCATCAGTTCCGCCAACCATGTGGGCAAACGGGAGGTCCTGGCCCGTGATATTGAGGATAAATTCACATAACCGCCATTTTTCAGGGCAATCTTAGTATGGAAGCTGGTAATCAGTACCTGAATGCTTATCTGACCCGATAAGCCGTCTTGACCAGAGGAAGCCTTATGATCACATCCGTCCGATTGCTTTTTCCCGCTTTGCTGGCGGCCATTACTTTGCCGATCCTGTCTTCGGCGGCAGCACCGCTGACAACCAGTGAGAAACAGGATATTGCCCGGGTGGAGGATTATCTCAATGATATTTCTTCCCTGAAAGCCAAATTCCTGCAGGTTAATGCAGAAGGGCAGATTGCCGAAGGCGACGTGTTCATGCGGCGGCCCGGTCGCATGCGCTTTGAATATAAACCACCTGCCCAGATCCTGGTGGTGGCTGACGGAACCTGGCTGATCCTGCATGACAAGGAACTGGAGGAAACAAACCGCCTTCCCCTTAATGCCACACCGGTCAGTGTTCTTCTAAAGAAAGATGTCCGCCTAGAAGGTGATGTAACCGTTGTCTCCGTGGAAAAGGACGCCAATACGCTGCGGCTCAATATTATCGATACAGATGAGCCCGAAGAAGGCGGCATTACCCTCGTCTTCGAGAATAAACCTCTCAAACTGCGAAAATGGCTAGTGACGGATGCCCAGGGCAACACTACCAGCGTCGCCCTTAGTGACGTAGAAAGAGGCATCGCCCTCAAACCCGAGCTCTTCACCTTTTCCGACTATGAGTATGATTAGGGCTTAATCCGCGGCCGGCATCGGCAATTTACCCTCTACGAGAAACTGTTCTCTCTTGAACTCGAAAAGGGTTTGCCGGTCCACTTTTATGGCGACACGCTCCTGTGTCGCTTCGCAATAACATTTTATGATAGCCAGCGGACGTTTCGATAACAGTCCGGCAGGCTCCAGGATCGCCGCATTAAGGCCCCCTTTCGGGCAGCGAGCAGAAAGATAAAGGATCCCCTGGATCCGGGCCTCTCTCAAATCAGCCCCCAGAGCCTGAGTTGCGTCATAGCGGGAGGTATGGGCGAGACGCTCCTTATGTCCTGCAAACGGTTCTTTTGTCAGGTCAATACCCGGATCGAAGCTGAATTTTGCCGAGAAAAGATCATATCCGGCCCGGACAACCGGATTAGGCAGATCGCCTTCAACACCTTCCAGAAACACAAAACGGTAATAGGCCAGTTCCGCTAAAGAGGTGTCTTTGGCAAGCGAGCCGTAAAAGATGGAGACATCCTGCCGAGTACCAAACCGGGAGCCCCATTTTAAAGGGGGATACCGAAACGGGGTGGCCAGCAGATAATCTTTCGGCACGCCTTCAGGGTAAGGCGGTTTGGTTCCCTCCAGGAGTTCTTCAAGCCGGACCTGCTCATCGACCGTATCCACCAGAGCGATGGTCGCAATTTCAGATTGATCTTCAACAACCCGCCAAAGCAGGCCGCTAAGCGGACCCTTCTGTGCCTTCTCTATAAGAGACGGCCAGTCAGATTTTACCACGCATACCGTCCAGATAAACCAAAACGGTATTCAATCCCTGCACTGATCGGACAAGCTCTTTTGGCCGTCCGTTCAAATGCCTGTTCCTTGTCGCGAACCAGTATTTCATATTTTCCGTATCGCCGCCGAACAGGGCGTGTAAGGCGCGGTAACAACGGACAAAGAGCAGCGCCAGCTCCCCGGATTTTGTCTCGGGATCAATGCCGCGGTTAATAGCCGTCCGGTCACGGCCGATAATATCGGACAATTCACTGAACGTGATACCAAGCTTTCCGGCAGCCGCCTTGCTGGCTTTCGCAAGGATAAGCTTATCATCCAATTCCGCTGCTTTTTGTGTCGCCGGCATCTTTTCATCCTGATTTCTAGAATGATGCAATATCCGCAAATTATTTTAAAATGAGACATTTACATCATCATAAATAAGGTACTATTTCCGTTTCGTCAATAGATTCGGTGTTGGAAGATCCGGTAACGCCTATCCTGAAGCCGGCAAAGATGCTAAAAACGGGCTCTTATTCAGGAAAGTTGCCTTTGATGTATGAAGATGAAGAGTTCGATGAAGATCTGCCGGATGTTGATGACTATCCGACCCTGCAGTCCGTTGTTCGCTTTAACAAGCTTTTACCGTCGGTAGACTGGTTTCGTTCCGTCGGTCGGGATCTGGACGCAGAAACCCGGGAAACCGCCCGGGCTTATGCTGAAACCCTGGGTTTTCCCGATGCTTTTGTTGCACCCGTTGAAAACTGGGAAGAAGCGGCCTACGCCGCCGCCAATCCGGACTGGAATTCGGAGTGGTGGGAAGTGGAGGAACAGCTTCGGGTTTCCCTGACCGGTGAAGCTCTTGAAAGAATGAGTGAAGAAGATCTCACGGCGGCCCTCACCCATATTTCCGCCACAGCTTCCCCTGTCATTCAGCATGCTGTTGAAAATCTGGCGGAAGAAGAAGGGATGGAGGATGAGGAACTGATCCGCGCCGCTATCGGATCCGCTATCCAGACCTGTCATCAGTCAGCCCTTGTCCTGGCAGCCGGTGAGGAGGATACCCATCCTTTCGCTCTCAAATACCGGCTCTTTGAACTGGGTCGATGGCCTATTGCCATTACTGGCCGGTCCTTTAATCTGTTTTAAACTCATTTAAGCTCAATTTTCCAATTCATTTCATATCCGGAATAAAAATAATGCGCCTCGTTACCTGGAATATTAACTCTGTCCGCGCCCGTCTGGGTCACGTGGATCATTTTGTTGAAACCCACAATCCGGACATTATCTGCTTCCAGGAAACCAAGGTCACCGACAACGAATTTCCGTTGAAAGCCTTTACAAAGCTGGGGTTTGAGCATTATGCAATCGCCGGGCAGAAAAGTTATAACGGGGTCGCCATTTTCTCCAAAATCCCGTTCACAAAGAATGATACGCCGCTCTGGTGCGGCAAAGACGACAAGCGACATCTGTCGGTCACGTTCGAAAACGGAACCGAGTTGCATAATTTCTATGTCCCGGCCGGCGGTGATATTCCGGATCCGGAACAAAATGATAAATTTGCCCATAAACTGTCTTTCATGAAAGAGATGACAGCCTGGTTCGCAGAGAAAAAGAAAGATGACAACAAGCTCATCCTCGTTGGGGATTTGAACGTGGCGCCTTGCGAAAATGACGTCTGGAGCCATAAACAGCTACTAAAAATCGTTAGCCACACCCCCATTGAGGTAGCTCATCTGGGCGACATCATGGCCTCTCATGACTGGATTGACGTCATGCGTCATTTTGTTCCGGAACCGGAAAGACTTTATAGCTGGTGGAGCTACCGTTCACGCGATTGGAAAAAATCCAACAAGGGACGCCGTCTGGATCATGTCTGGATCACCCCTGCCCTGGAAGGAACGCCGACCGCGATGATGGTTGATCTGGAGGCCCGGGATCGGGAGAAACCCTCGGATCACGCGCCGGTTATCGTAGATTTCGACCTGGCCCCATAACTCAGTCAGGCAAGGAGGGTTTTCTCAACCATCCTGGTAATCTCACGTCGTTCCGCATCCGTAATATTATTGTCCTGCATAGCCATGCGTAAAGCCGCCCCTTCCAGAAGATCCATCAGCAGTGCTGCGGTTATGCCGGTATCCATGAGTTTGTCCAGAATCCCTTCCGCCTGACCTCTTTGCAACAGATCAGACAAAGTCTTTTCAACAGACTTTCTGTTTCTGTCGAAAATCTCGTGAATGTCCGGGTTTCGCATGGCTTCAGCAAAGATCTCTGCGGTGAGGGCCGCGTTATCCGGTGCCCTGACCAGATCAACCAAGGCTTCTGAAAAGGCACCGATGATGTCCATTACCGGCCCATTGCCCGTCAATATCATCAAAAGCGCCTGATTGTCCTCTTCTTCCAGCGCAGCCAGCCCCATGATCAGATCCGCCTTATTGTCAAAATGATTATAGAGGTTCCCGAGGCTAACACCGGCCATGGACGCGATATCCCGCATGCTGGTCTGATGAAAGCCCTTGGCGATAAAGCAAGCCGCCGCAGCCTCGATAATCTCCAAACGACGCTTTTCTGTTTTTTCCGCCCGGCTCAAACCAAACCATTTTTTTTCTGTCATGCCCTTGCTCCTTCTTTCTCTTTTTATATATATAATGAACGTACGTTCATTCAATAGTCAAAATGAATTCGAAAGAAGAGGTATTTCAAGATGGATATGCTGGATCAGCAGTTTCTGGCCTATGAAGAAGTGTTTTCCTGGATTTCACTGGCCGGTCTACTGTTTATGGGAGCGGTCATTCTGGAAATGATTTGGGATTATCTCCATAGAACAAGACCGGTATGGAAGGAAACAGCCGCCAACTGGATCATCTTCGCGGTCAATACCGGTCTCGATTACCTGGGCCTTGGTGTGCTGTTTGTTGTTGGTCTCGTTCTTGCCGAACCCTATGCTCTTCTGGATCTTTCCAAAGACTGGTGGTACTGGCCCCTGGCCCTGTTGCTCGCAGATTTTCTGTATTATTGGATGCACCGTCTTGAACATGAAATCCGGGTGCTCTGGGCTGTCCATGTGGTGCATCATTCCTCGCCGGAATTCAACTATACCACAGCTTTTAGACTATCCTGGCTGGAAAGTCTGTTCGAATGGCTGTTTTTCCTGCCGATGATCCTGTTGGGTTTTGAGACCGTTGAAAGCCTGGTCGCCATTTTTATTGTCATCCAGTATCAAAGCTGGATCCATACTCAGAAAGTCGGCTCCCTTGGTTTTCTGGATAAGCTTTTTAACACCCCCTCGGCTCACCGGGTTCATCACGGATCCAATGCGGAATATCTCGACAAAAACTATGGCGGCATCCTGATGGTTTGGGATCACCTTTTCGGAACCTATCAGGCGGAGACAAAGCAGGTCACCTATGGAATTACCTGTCCGCTCGGAACAGCAAATCCCCTCGCCATTAATTTCCACGAATTCAGAGATATCATCAAGGATCTGAAGCGTTACAAAGGCTGGCGAGCAAAACTGCGCATCCTGTTCGGATCACCTGGCTCCCAGGCGGATTTATAGATTGTGAGGGCTGTTTTTCTTGCCTTCAAACTGCCAGTGATGCTTGTTATCCCGGTGAGCGCGCTGCTTGGCTTCATACATAAGCCGATCAGCGATCTGGATGAGCTCTTCAGGTTCCTCAAAGTGAGTGGGGCCGACCTGGACAACACCGATACTAAAGGTCACCGGGTAGTTGCAGCGCTCATCAAAATCCTCAACGAAGCGGCTAAGGACCGCTTCGATTTCCTCCAGGCTGGTTCGCGGCATCACAATACAGAACTCATCTCCGCCATAACGAGCAGGAATGTCGACGGAGCGGGTCACTGACATCATGGAGGTTGCGACCTGTTCCAGAACCTGGTCTCCAACATGATGACCGTGCAGATCATTGACGGATTTAAAACCGTTCAGATCCAGATAAACAAGAACAAAAGACAGATGATGCCGTTCCGCCACCTTACATTCATGTTTTAGAAAATCATAAAGCGCGCGGCGGTTATGGAGACCGGTGAGAGCATCCCGCTGGGATCGCTCGTGAAGCCGATTGAACATATTATCCACCTTGATCCCCACCTGCGAGGCATATCTTTCAACCTCCATGGTAGCGGACTGCATCTCCGTCAAATAAGCCTCTACATAGGCATCAAAAACCAGTTCTGCATCAAACAACAGGATTTTATGCATGGCCTTCTTAATGAAGACCGCATCTTCCACAAAGCAGGCGGCATCAATTTCCCGATCCAACAAGGCCTGCAATTTAGCATGAGCTTTCATATAGAGTTTGGGCCGCACGTCCAGCCGCTTGTGAACTTTGCCGACCCGGAGGCGGGTATTCACATAGGCTTCATCATAAGTGCCGGAAAAAATATCCATGATATAGCGGTGCATATAGATCTTCAGGCGGGTCAGGGTATCCACATCCCCGATCACCTGAGCGATTTCCGGATCT
>DIYE01000210.1 GCA_002428885.1 Alphaproteobacteria bacterium UBA6062 | reverse complement strand
TTCTTAAAAAGGCCTTTTCGGCGGTCCGAAGCGTTGCTTCGATACCGTTTTTTCTCTTCGGCAATCGTCATCAAAGAACTTCCCTTTGAGAGTTAGAGCCAGGAAGTTGCACCACCATAGCCGTCGATCTCAAGAAATCTCTGTGGCCTGACAAGTCAGGTGGGAGCCGATGTAACAGGACCACGGTCCAATCAGGGATTAGCCCCCTGGATTTCGTTATTGGCCCCAGGATATCGATGATCTGACGCACAAGGCAGTGCAACGAAAGGCTTATTTAGGCAGTTTCGAGCTGAAGTGCAATAGCTTCCAGTTTTTCCGCCCAGGCTTCCACACGGGCGTCAGGTGTATCCCCGCCGTCACCCTCTTTAAGTTTGTCTATATTTTCATACGCCTGAGAAAGGTCATCGGCGATCAATAAAGACGCCATCAACAGCAGTTGTGTTTCGGTGGCATTGGCAACCATATCGCTAAGATCCTGGACCTTTTTATCAACAAACTCTGCGAGATATTTAAGATGCTCTTCTTCGCCATCACCACAAATGATCGGATAGGGGCGGCCATTGACCTTCACTGTAACAGACGCCATCTCATTTACTCCAGTATCGTGCTGATTTCATTAATCGTTTTATCAAGGCGCCCGGAAACAGCCTCGGTTCTTTGCTTGAGGGCGTCATGAGCTTCCGTGAGTTCCAGTAACTCTTGCCGCAGAAGCTGATTTTCGACGCGAAGACTATCCAGTTCAGCCTGAGCCGCTGAACCGTCTCCCATATCAAGGCTTCCCTGGTTCGGTCTGCTTGACAGCGTATCAGCCGCCTTCTCAAGCCGTTGCAACGCTGCCTCTATACGCGATTCGCTAATTTCCCCGTCCCCCAAATTTTCTGACGGCTCACCTCATGCCGGAAGCCACGTTTTCCACCGACGAAAACAATACGACCCATTCTCCGCTTCCGTCAACCTTCTTGGAAAGTGCGGGATATCCTGAAATTCTGTTAATTCATGCCTTAAAGATCAACTAAGCTGTTGACGTCAGCGTCATTGGGCGGCATCTTCCCACCCGATTCCAGAACCGGTCTCACATATGGTGAAGAAGAATATTCAGAATTCCCTCTTTTGAGGGTGTCCTGAGGACTATCATGATGGCCGGATATTGACATGTGCCCCCTGAAGGGCGCCGGTATTTCGAGTGATCTGCAGCGACCCCTTGCTTTAACAGTAACCGGTTGGAGCTGACAGAACTTAGAACTTACACCGGCGGATACAAAAGAGTCGAAAATGAACAATAGTGGCGCCAACACCTCGCCTTCTGTTTCCAAACATACCGAAATGGCAAATGCCATCCGTGCCCTGTCCATGGATGCTATTCAAAAAGCAAATTCCGGTCATCCGGGTATGCCGATGGGTATGGCGGACGTTGCAACCGTCCTGTTCTCCAAATTCCTGAAGTTTGACCCGGCTAAGCCAAACTGGCCTGACCGGGATCGCTTTGTGCTGTCTGCCGGCCATGGCTCTATGCTGCTCTATGCGTTGCTGCATCTCACCGGGTACAAAGACATGACCATGGATGAGATTAAAAATTTCCGGCAGCTCGGCTCCAAAACGGCAGGTCACCCTGAATTTGGCCACGCCGATGGCATCGAAACCACAACCGGGCCGCTGGGACAGGGCCTGGCGACGGCAACCGGTATGGCGCTTGCTGAAAAAATGATGGCCGCTCGCTTCAAGGATGTTGTTGATCATCATACCTATGTGATTGCCGGTGACGGCTGCCTGATGGAAGGCATTAGCCATGAAGCAGCATCCTTTGCTGGTCACCTGGGTCTTGGAAAACTGATTGTCCTCTGGGACGACAATGAAATCAGCATCGACGGTAAAACGGATATCTCCGTCTCCGACAATCAGCTTAAGCGCTTTGAAGCACTGGGCTGGGACACTCAGGCGATTGACGGTCATGATCCGGACGCCATCGAAGCGGCGATCGCAAAAGCGCGCAAAACCAGCACCCCCTCACTGATTGCCTGCAAGACAACAATTGGATTTGGTGCGCCCAACAAGCAGGGAACATCGGGCGTGCATGGCGCTCCATTGGGTGAAGAAGAAATCGCCCTGGCCCGTCAGGAACTGAACTGGCCTCATGCGCCTTTTGACATTCCCGCGAAAGTCCTCGACCGCTGGCGGGCAGTCGGCACGAAAGGTGCCCGGGTATCCTGCGAATGGGAAAATGCTCTGAACGCCCTCAATACGGAAGAAAAAGACGCTTTCGAATTTGCACTTTCCGGTGAGTTGCCTGCTAATTTTGATGAAGTCATGCAAGCTTACAGAAAGCAGCTCACCGAAGATGCTCCTGGATGGGCCAGCCGAAAAGCCAGTCAGGAAGCGCTTAACGTCATTAATGAGCATGTATTGACCACCATCGGCGGTTCCGCTGACCTGACCGGATCAAACCTGACAAAAACAGCCCAGACCGAACCGATTACTCCTAAAGATTTTTCTGGCCGTTACGTCTATTACGGCGTCCGGGAATTCGGTATGGCAGCCATCATGAACGGTATGGCGCTGCATAAAGGCTTTATTCCCTATGGCGGCACCTTTATGGTCTTTACCGACTATGCCCGCCCGGCCATCCGCCTCTCCGCCCTGATGGAGCAGCGTGTTATCTATGTCATGACCCACGATTCCATTGGCCTTGGAGAAGACGGACCGACTCACCAGCCGGTCGAGCATCTCGCCTCTCTCCGGGCAATGCCCAATGTCAATGTTTTCCGTCCCGCCGATGCAGTCGAGACGGCAGAATGCTGGGAAGCGGCTCTAAAAGCCAAGAAGACACCTTCCATTCTGTCCCTCAGCCGTCAGGGTCTGCCGCTAGTGAGGACCGATTACACCGCCGACAACCTGTCCGCAAAAGGCGCTTATGAGCTGTCAGAAGCCTCCAGCGATGCGAAAGTCACCATCCTGGCGACCGGCTCGGAAGTATCTGTTGCCCTGGACGCCCAGAAAGCACTTGAAGCAGAAGGCATCGGCACCCGAGTGGTCTCTGTGCCAAGCATGGAACTCTTTGACGCGCAGTCGCAGGATTACAAGCGCGAAACATTGGGTCCCGGCACTGCAAAAGTTGCCATCGAAGCCGCTTGCTCCTTCGGTTGGGAGAAATATATCGGGATCGACGGTGCCTTTGTTGGCTTGAACAGCTTCGGCGCCTCTGCGCCGGCCGGAGAGCTCTATAAGCATTTCAATATTACCAGTGAAGCCGTGGTGGCGGCTGCTAAAAAACAGCTTTGATATAATCCGGGCGGCTCGCCGCCCACTCTAAGTCACAGGAGTTTATGAGAAGATGACAGTTCGTGTAGCAATTAACGGGTTTGGTCGCATCGGTCGGAATGTATTGCGGGCAATTTACGAGTCCGGTCGTACCGATATCGAAGTTGTCGGTATCAATGATCTGGGTTCTGTTGCCGCCAACGCCCATCTCCTTAAATATGACAGTGTCCATGGCCGTTTCCCAGGCAATGTCACCGTCACCGAAGACAGCATTGATCTGGGCCGTGGTCCGATTAAAGTATCCGCTGAACGTAATCCGGCGGACCTGCCCTGGGGTGAGCTGGGTGTAGATATTGCTTTTGAATGTACCGGTATCTTTACTCACGCAGATAAAGCCAAAGCCCATCTGGAAGCAGGCGCCAAGAAAGTCCTGATCTCTGCACCGGGCACGGAAGTTGATCTGACCGTTGTGTATGGCGTGAACCACGACAAGCTGGAAGCCGGTCACAAAATCGTTTCCAACGCTTCCTGTACAACAAACTGCCTGGCACCGGTTGCCCAGGTTCTGAACGATGCTGTTGGCCTGAGCCACGGTTTCATGACAACAGTGCATGCCTATACAGGCGATCAGCCGGTTCTGGATACTCTGCATGGTGATCTGCGCCGCGCCCGCGCTGCCGCGACCTCCATTATTCCGACATCCACCGGTGCGGCGAAAGCCGTTGGCCTGGTTCTGCCGGAACTGGCCGGAAAACTGGATGGTACATCTGTTCGTGTCCCGACACCAAATGTCTCCATGATTGACCTGACTTTCGTTGCCGGCAAATCCACAACGGTTGAAGAGGTTAATGAAGCCATCAAAGAAGCTGCCAACGGCCGCCTGAAAGGTGTTCTGGATGCCACTGACGAGCCGCTGGTTTCCATCGACTTTAACCACAACCCGGCCAGTTCGTCTTTCGACCTGACCCAGACACAGGTTATCGAAGGTACCTTCGTTCGTGTCCTGAGCTGGTATGACAATGAGTGGGGCTTCTCCAACCGGATGAGCGACACTGCCCTTGTCATGGCTAATCTCGGTTAATCAAGCAGATCACGGAGTAATAGACATGCCAGCTTACCGGACGCTTGACGATCTTGAAGCGAAGGGGAAAACGGTACTGGTCCGGGTGGATCTGAATGTTCCCATGCAGGATGGCAAGGTTACGGACTTTACCCGTATCGAACGGGTTGCTCCAACCATCCGGGAACTCTCTGAAAAGGGTGCAACTGTCGCCCTTCTCAGTCATTTCGGCAGACCCAAGGGCCAGATTGTCCCGGAAATGTCCCTAAAACCGGTTGCTGACGCCGTCGCGGAAAAGCTGGGTATTACCGTGCGCTTTTCCGATACCTGTATTGGCGAGGAAGCTGCTAAAGCTGTATCCGAAACCGGTGCCGGCAATGTTATCTTGCTGGAAAATGTCCGATATTTTGCCGGTGAAGAGAAGAATGATCCTGATTTCGCCAAGAGCCTCGCAGCCCTTGGCGATTTTTTTGTCAATGATGCCTTCTCCTGTTCGCATCGGGCCCATGCGTCCACGGAAGCCATCAGCCGGGAACTGCCGTCCTTTGCCGGACGCAATATGGAAGCGGAACTGACAGCCCTTGAAAAAGCACTGGAAAGCCCGGCCCGGCCCGTTATGGCCATTGTCGGCGGTGCCAAAATCTCCACCAAACTGGATCTGCTGTTTAACCTGATCGAAAAGGTTGATCATCTGGTCATTGGCGGCGGTATGGCCAACACTTTCCTGAATGCAAAAGGAGTCAATGTCGGGGCATCCCTGTGCGAACATGATCTCGCCGGAACAGCATCGGACATTCTGAAGAAGGCGGAAACTGTCGGTTGCAGGATTATTCTGCCCGAAGAAGGCGTTCTCGCGAAGGAATTCAAAGCCAATGCAGAGAACCGTACGGCTTCGGTTTCGGAGGTTGCCTCGGATGAGATGATCCTGGATGCGGGCCCTGCCTCAGCAGATTTTATCAAAACCTGCCTGCAGGATTGCAACACACTGATCTGGAACGGTCCGCTGGGCGCGTTTGAGATCGAACCATTTGGCAACGGAACATTTGACGTTGCCAGGGAAGCTGAAAAGCTGACCCGAAGCGGAAGCCTGATTTCCGTCGCTGGCGGCGGAGATACGGTTGCGGCTCTGGCAAGAGCCGACGTCACCGAAGGCTTCACTTATATTTCCACAGCCGGTGGTGCCTTCCTGGAATGGATGGAAGGCAAGGAACTGCCGGGCGTAAAAGCACTAACGGCCTGACAGAGGCACAAAACAAGGTTAAACACATGAGCGATCATCTTATGGAAGAAACGGCTGTCAAGCTGGTGGCCCCCAGCAAGGGTATCCTGGCAGCAGACGAAAGCACAGGCACCATCAAAAAACGCCTGGACAGCATCAATGTCGAAAGCACGGAAGATAGCCGCCGCGATTACCGCGAAATGCTATTCACTGCCGATGGCATTTCCGATTATATCAGTGGTGTTATCCTCTATGATGAAACACTGCGTCAGAAAGCCAGTGACGGACGTCGCCTGGCTGAAGTCCTGAGCGAACAGGGCGTTATTCCGGGCATCAAGGTCGATATGGGCGCCAAGCCTCTCGCTTTTTCAGAGGGTGAGCTGGTAACGGAAGGTCTGGACGGTCTGCGCGAACGTCTTGCTGAATATTATGAACTGGGTGCCCGCTTCGCCAAATGGCGTGCGGTGATTTCCATCAGCGAAAGCTCACCCAGCCCTTACTGCATTGAAACAAATGCCCACGCCCTGGCCCGCTATGCAGCCCTCTGCCAGGAAGCCAATATTGTACCGATCGTTGAACCTGAAGTCCTGATGGACGGTCCTCATTCCATCGACGAATGCTATGCCGTCACGGAAACAGCCCTGAAAGCCGTTTTTGACGAGCTTTATAAACAACGAGTTGTTCTGGAGCAGATGTTGCTGAAGCCGAACATGGTTATTTCCGGTACCGAATGCCCGGAACAGGCTGGTGTTGAAGAAGTTGCAGCGAAAACACTCTACTGCTTCGAACAAACCGTTCCTGCGGCTGTTCCAGGCATTGTCTTCCTGTCCGGCGGCCAGACAGAAGCCCAGGCGACGGAGCATCTGAACGCCATGAACCAGATGAGCCCGCACCCTTGGGAGATCAGCTATTCCTTCGGTCGCGCCCTGCAGGCTTCAGCATTGTCCGCCTGGGGCGGGAAAGCCGATAATGTTGCTGCCGGTCAGGCTGCCTTCATCAACCGTTCCAAGCTGACAAGTGCAGCCCGTGACGGAAAATACTCAGCAGACATGGAAACCGGCTCCTAAATCGGATTCCTGTATGAATGAAAATCAGGCCTGTGCTAACGTACAGGCCTGATTTTCTTTTTAGCCTTGGAGCAGTCCCATAGACAGCTATCGCCCCCGTCTCTATCTGATTTCACCGCCTTCTATTTCACTGGATGATTTTGAACTCCGGTTTCGCGAAGCTGTATCCGGCGGCGATATCGCCTGCTTTCAGTTGCGATTGAAAGAAGCGGATGACGCTGAAATTGTGGAAGCGACGGAAAGACTGATGCCGATTGCCCGGGATCATGGCATTGCCTTTCTGCTAAATGACGACCCAAAGCTCGCCCGTGACTTGAAAACTGACGGTGTTCATGTAGGGCAGGAAGATACACCCTACAAAGAGGCGCGCGCCATTGTTGGCGATAATGCGGTTGTTGGCGTAACCTGCCACGATTCCCGTCATCTCGCTATGGAAGCGGCCGAAGCCGGTGCTGATTACGTTGCCTTCGGAGCTTTTTATGCCACATCTACAAAGGCAGCTAAAACAAAAGCTGAACCCGAGATTCTGGAATGGTGGACATCTCTTGCCGAAACACCCTGTGTCGCCATTGGAGGCATAACGATCGACAATGCGACCCCTCTCCTTAAAAGCGGTGCGGACTTCCTGGCGATTTCCGGCGGTGTCTGGGCACATCCTGGCGGTCCGAAAGAAGCGGTTCAGCAGTTGAACAGGCTTATTGATAACCGTCCGGCAACCTGATAGGTTCCGCGCCGACATATTTTACAATTCAAATGAATGATGGTCAGTCATGAAAATCAACGGCAATGCAATTCGCCCCGGTAATGTGATCGAACATAAAGGTGGCCTCTGGGTCGCTATCAAGATCCAGCATACCCAACCGGGTAAAGGCGGAGCCTATTTGCAGGTCGAGCTTAAAAATCTGCGCGACGGCACCAAACTGAACGAGCGTTTCCGGTCTTCCGAGACTGTCGAACGTGCCAGGTTAGAGCAGAAAGCTCATCAGTTTTTATATGAAGACGGCGAACTTCTGACATTTATGGATACGGATACCTATGAGCAGGTGTCCATTGCCAAAGAACTGGTTGGCGAAAAAGCACAGTTTCTTCAGGATGGCATGTCTCTTGAGATCGAGTTTTATGAAGAAGAAGCTTTGAACGTTCTCCTGCCGGAGAATATCACGCTGGAAATCACTGAAACGGAACCGACCGTTAAAGGGCAGACAGCCGCTTCATCCTACAAACCGGCCATTCTTGAAAATGGTATGCGGATCATGGTACCGCCCTTTTGCGCAACCGGCGAAAAAATCGTCGTCAACACTGAAACCTCCGAATATTCGAAACGGGCGGAATAGAGATAAAACGCCTCTCACCTGCCCTTTCCCTCTTTTTGTAACCAGGTAAACTCATGGCCCGTAAAACCGCCCTTATCAATGTGATGGAAACCGCCGCCCGTAAAGCGGCACCGAAACTGCTTCGGGATTTTAACGAAGTGGAAAATCTGCAGGTTTCCCGCAAAGGCCCTGCGGATTTCGTCAGCAATGCCGATATCTCCGCCGAGAAAACCATTCGGGCGGAGTTGGAGAGGGCAAGACCCGATTTTGGCTTCAAGCTGGAAGAAGGCGGGGAAATTCCGGCGAAGGACGGCACCCACTACTGGATCATCGACCCTCTTGACGGTACAACCAACTTCCTGCACGGCATTCCCCATTTCGCTATCTCTATCGGCGTGATGGAAGGCAATAATCTGATCGCCGGTCTTATCCTCGATCTCACCAAGGATGAACTCTTCTGGGCCTCCAAAGGAGATGGCGCCTTTGTCAATGGACACCGCTTAAGGGTTTCCGGCAGAACGAGGATGGCAGACTGCGTCCTGGCAACCGGCGTCCCTTTTCTAGGAAAACCCGGACATGAAGAGTTCTTGCGGGAAGCCAACGAGGTTATGGCTGTTTCCGCTGGCATCCGCCGGTTCGGTGCCGCCTCTCTGGATCTCGCTTATGTGGCCGCAGGCCGCTATGACGGTTACTGGGAACGGGGATTGTCCGCCTGGGATCTGGCGGCCGGCATTGTGATTGTCCGGGAAGCCGGTGGTCTCGTCAGCCAAATTGATGGCGGTGAAAAAATGCTGGAAAAAGGCGATATCCTGGCAACCAATAGCGGTATAAATCAGCCGATGATGGATATCCTTCGGAAAGCCCGCCGCAAACGCTAACGGGTTTCAAGGACATCTAAGGTCAGGGTCCTAAACCACTTAAAAGTTGTGACCTGCCCCCGCCTAAGTTATTGTTTCTCGGAGCAAGTGGTAGCGCCCTTACTTTGTCACAGTTCTTTGACATAAAAAGCGCATGATCACAGCTCTTTGAAAGTTAACGGTTGTATTGCCTGTTAAAGTGCCTGCAACCGATATGTAAAAGCGGGGGCGATAAATGGTTCGTGCAACACTGCTAACGCCGAGATTATTCTACAAACAGGGACTGCTGGTTACCACATCCCTGATGGCTGGCTTGTTTGCCGGCTGTCTGACCCTATCTTCGGCAAACTCACAGACTGTGGTCATTGGAGGGGCTGGAGGCTCTTCCGTACAAGTGAATATGGGGGCGGCTTATTCGGGAGCCGGACAAGGCAGTCCTTATCTAGCAACACCTGGCGCCCAAAGTTCCAGTGATGTTGATTATTCCAAAAGCAGCCGGATCGTTGACGGAGACGAAGTTATCAATCTGGTTCCGCCCGGCAGTCGCCCCAAGAAAAAGAAACGGGTTGTTTCCGTCAAAAAGAAGAAAATCACCAAGACGGAACCTACTAAAAAGGTCGCTGAAAAAGCAGACAAACCCAAGGTAGAAGTCGCTCGCATCGCGCCGAAAAAGGAAGAAGTGAAACCGGCTCCTAAAGCAGTAATCAAAGAAACCCCGGAAGAAGATGTAGCAAAAACAGCCGCGGAAGAAAGCGCGGCAGCATCAACAGAACCGGTTAAGGCTCCAGCAGAGAAGCCTGTGGAAACAGCAAAGGCGGAGCCAGCTAAAACCACCGATCCAGCGCCTGCGGCAAAACCGAAACCAACAGATCCGATAGAACCAAAAGCGGAACAAGCGGAGACAGAACAGCTTAAGGCAGCAGAAACACCCGCGGCCAAACCTGAAACGGAAAAAACGGCGCCAGCAATACCGGTAAAAGCACCTCAACCCGCACCGAAAAAGGAAATACAGGTCGCGGCGGTAGCACCGGAGACAGTCACAAAACCGTCTCCAGCTCCCGAGCCAAAGGCAGCTCCGGCAATCCCGGCAATCGCCGCGAAGGATATGCAAATCCTGTTCGAAGCTGAAAAATCGACCCTGCCGGGGTCTGCAGAACCGGATCTTAAAAAAATTGCGAATGCCCTTAATTCCGGTGAAGATAGAGTTCAGCTTATTGCCTATGCCGATGCCGGCAGCAATAGTGCCGCAAGGCGTCTCTCTCTCGGGCGGGCACTTGTGGTCCGCTCCAAACTTATGGAACTGGGCGTTCCCAACAATCGGATCGAAGTCCGGGCTCTCGGCAAACCCAAAGATAACTCCCCGGCTGATCGTGTGGATCTGAAAGTAATAGCGCGGTAATTATGACACCTCTTCCCGGTATAAACACGTCAGGCCCCCTGGCCGCCCCAAAAATCAATAAACCGAGGCGCCATCTGATCCGCATGCTGGTTTTTCTAGCCATTGTTATCGGCATTTCGGTCTTTCTGTTTGGGCCGGCCAGAAACGCTTTTGAAGCCAACCCGTATCTGAATGGCCTTATCCTTGCTGTTCTGCTTTTTGGTATCGTGTTTATCTTCCGCCAGGTCTTTATGCTAAACCGGGAGATCAACTGGGTTGATAATTTGAAACGCATGGAAGGCGGTATTACCGTACAGTCCTCCCCGGTTCTGCTGTCTCCTCTGGCAACCATTATCCGGGAAAACTCCGGCCCGCTGAGACTGACGGCAATTACCATGAATACCTTGCTGGACAGCATCAGTGCCCGACTTGATGAAGGCCGTGATATTTCCCGCTATCTCATCAATGTCTTGATTTTCTTAGGGCTGCTGGGCACTTTTTGGGGCCTGCTGGAAACCGTGGCCTCGGTTGGCGCCGCCATTTCGACCCTGAATGTCGGCGGCGGCGATTTTACGGCCATTTTTGACGAACTTAAAAAAGGTCTGGAACGACCACTGGCCGGTATGGCGATTGCCTTTTCATCTTCCTTGTTTGGCCTATCCGGATCGCTTGTTCTTGGCTTCCTTGACATGCAGGCCGGTCAGGCACAGAACCGGTTTTATACGGATCTGGAAGAATGGCTGACCTCCATTACCCGCTTTTCCAGCGCCGGCCCGGCCAGTATCAGCGACGGAGACCAAAGCGTGCCGGCTTATGTCAGCGCTTTACTGGAGCAAACAGCGGAAAGTCTCGACAGCCTGCAGCGGACCCTGGCCCGTAACGAGGAACGCCGTCACTCCGGTGACAATGCCATGAACTCAGTGAGTGAAAAGCTTGCCGCTTTGACCGATCAGATGCGGGCCGAACAGGATCTAATGGTCAAGCTGGTTGAAGGCCAGATGGAACTCAAACCGGTCCTTCAGCGCATGGCACAGTTGCAGGAACAGGGTGGTCTGGATCAGGCCAGCCGCAATCACTTACGTAATCTCGATGTCTATATGGCCCGTCTTCTGGAAGATGTTGCGGATGGCCGCAATCAGATTACCCAGGAAATCCGGAGTGATATCAAACTTCTGACACGGACGATAGCGGCTATCGCCGAAGAAGATCGTCGCAGTTAAATCGTGTCACAGGGGTAAAGAATGGCTCGCAAACGGAACGGACAACGCGCCAACTACGAAATCTGGCCGGGCTTCGTCGACGCCTTGACGACTCTCCTTCTGGTTATCATCTTCCTTTTGGTGGTTTTTGTCCTTGCGCAATTCTTCCTCTCGCAAGCTCTGTCCGGACGGGATGCCGCTCTTGAAAAACTGAACCAGCAGGTAAACGAACTTGCCGATCTTCTGGCACTTGAGCGACAATCCAATGCCGAACTTCGACAGGAAATCTCGACCCTCAATATTGACCTTTCAAAGTCTAATCAGGAGAGGGACGCCGCCATTATCCGGCTCGACACCCTAACGGCCAGAGCATTAGAAGCGGAAGGAGAGCGGGATCAACTGGCACTGCTTCTCAGCAAACAACAGGATAAAACCAAGGAAGCTGAAGAGGCCCTGAAAGACGCCAGGGATAGAATTAAGGCGGATGAGGATGCGATTTCAGCCAACTTAAAAGAGATTGAAAGCCTCAAACGGGATATTGACGCCCTGAAAAAAGTGCGCGAGGAACTGGAAAGTAGTGTCGCTGACCTGTCTCGCCGGATCACTGAAAAAGATGAGCAAATCGGAGAGCTTCGGGATCGCAGTAAAGAACTGGAAGCCCAGATTGCTGATGAAAAAGATCGCACTGTTCTGGCCCAGAAAGATATCAAGGACCGCGACATCCGCCTGGCCGAATTACAAACCCTGTATTTGCAAACCCAAGATGCCCTGACAGAAGAAGAGAAAATCTCCCTTGAGGCACAGGCTCAGGTCAAATTACTAAACGCCCAAATTGATGCCCTCAGAAACCAGCTGGCCAAAATCGAAGCTGCTCTCGAAGTATCCGAAGCCCGGGACAAGGAACAGAAGGCTCAGATAGCGGATCTAGGTCGCCGCCTTAATCTGGCTCTTGCCCAGAAAGTTCAGGAATTGCAGCAATACCGCTCCAACTTCTTTGGTCAGCTGCGCCAGGTCCTGAAAAATCGTCCCGGTATCAGCGTTGTCGGTGATCGCTTCGTGTTTCAGTCGGAAGTCCTGTTCGGACTGGGCGAAGCAGAGCTTGGTCAGCAGGGCCGGGAAAATATGGCAGCCTTTGCTGAGACCTTGCTGGAGATTTCAAAATCCATTCCCGATGAAATAGACTGGGTTCTGAGAGTAGACGGCCACACGGACAAACAACCCATCAGAACCGCGCGCTTCCCATCCAACTGGGAGCTATCCATTGCGAGGGCGCTATCCGTTACCAAATACCTGATCGCCCGAGGTGTCCCGCCGGAGCGCCTTGCACCGACGGGCTTTGGAGAATTTAGGCCCTTGGATCCGAAGGATGACGAGATAGCTTATCTTCGCAACCGCCGGATTGAGCTAAAACTGACGGAACGCTAGAGCGATTTCTGCTTCTGAGAAATCTCTCTTTTAGCTACGGGTTTTTATGGCCCCGCTTTCAGCCATAGCGGAAACGGTATCTGCACCATATCCCAACTCTGCGAGCAACTCGGCCGTATGTTCACCGAGCTCCGGCGCCAATTCGAAAGCCTCATAGGCTGATGCCTCAAACTGAGCTGGCGGCCTCGCCTGGCGGATCTCCCCGTAACCCGGGAATTCAAGATGGTGAACGGATTGATTAACCTGTACCTGTTCATGATCCAGCAGGTCATCCCTCATCAGGATTGGGGCACAGGGAACATCTTCGGCATCCAGGCGTTCCAAAATCGCTTCACTTTCCCATTTAGCGATCTCATCGGTGATGATCTGCATCCTTAGATCGGCGTGCTTGTAACGGTCAAGTGCCGTTTTAAATCTCGGATCCTCCGCCAGTTCCGGTTTACCGAAAGCCCGGCACATACCGGCCCATTCGGAATCCGCGATCGCCAGCGTAGTGATATAACCGTCCTTTGTTTCATAAACCGGCTCCAACGCTCCAAGGCTTTTCGTTGTGTCGATGTCGAAATCTTCATAGGTGAGACTAGCCATCCCTTCCGGCCAGAAAAACGACAACATACTGTCCAGCATGGAAAGCCTGATATGCTGTCCTTCTCCTTTTCTCTCGCGAGCATATAGAGCTGTGGAAATGGCCTGAGCCGCTGTCAGGGAGGTGATCTTATCAGCAACAATAAGTTTGATCAGACGAGGACGCCGCGTTCCCTTGTCAGCCTGAATATCAGCGGCACCGGATAACGCCTGAATAACAGAATCATAGACCCGTTTTTGTGCGTAAGGACCTTTTTCTCCGAACCCGCTGATCGACACATAAATCAGCTTCTTGTTTCTCTTACGAACCTCTTCGGCCGAGAAACCCATCTTCTCGATAGCACCGGGGCGAAAATTCTGAATCAGGATGTCCGCCGTATCGATGAGCTTCCAGAGGATTTCCTTGCCTTCATCGGACTTAAGATCCAGTGAGATGGATCGTTTTCCCCGGTTACAGGAGAAAAACATCGGGTTCACGCCATAGTGAGAAGAACGGACATGGCGCATCTGTTCGCCATGTATAGGCTCAACCTTAATAACATCGGCTCCCTGATCACCAAGGATAGTCGCTGCAACAGGCCCGGAAACCATTGTCGTCAAATCCAGAACCCTGATCCCTTCCAAAAGATCCATGATCATCTCCTTCTTATTCTTATTTGTTGAGACGGTATGGGCGGATCACTTCTATCTTCGAGGAGTCCTCTCCCGTCCGTGTCGGATTGTCGAGCAGCTTTTAATTTATACACTCATGGCCTCTCGGCCAATATCAAATTGCAATCGGGCAAGTTTTGCATAAAGCCCGTCTTCCTTCATCAGTTCTTCATGAGTCCCCTGGGTTATGACACACCCCTTTTCCAGAACAACAATCCGATCTGCATTCAGAACCGTCGCCAGGCGATGAGCAATAACCAGTGTTGTCCGGTCTCTCATCAGATTTTCAAGAGCCGACTGAACCAGTCTTTCACTCTCTGCATCCAAAGCCGAGGTCGCTTCATCCAGCAGCAAGATTTCCGGATCCCGAAGGATAGCTCGGGCAATGGCAATGCGCTGTTTCTGCCCGCCCGAAAGCTTCATGCCGCGCTCTCCGAACTCTGTGCCAAATCCTTCCGGCAACTCTTCAATAAAGTCGCAGGCGGCGGCTTTGGCGGCGGCACGTACGTCTTCGTCCGTCGCATCGGGCTGGCCATAGCGAATATTGTTAGAGGCCGTATCAGCAAAGATAACGGGATCCTGCGGAACAAGGCCGGTAAGGGACCGGACATCGGCCGGATCGGCACGGGTTATATCCGTCCCATTGACCCGAATGCAGCCGGACTGAGGATCATAAAATCGCAGGAGCATCTGAAAGACCGTTGTTTTACCCGCACCACTGGGCCCGACAATAGCAATCGTCTCGCCAGGTTTGATAGACAGCGAAAAATCCTTCAGAGCCGCTGTATCCTTACGGGACGGATAGTGAAAATTAACGGCCTCAAATTCAATGCCGCTACTCAGCTTGTCTGAAATGGCTTCAGGGTTGTCAGGAGCCATGATTTCCGGCTCCTGTTTTAACAACTCCAACAGGCGTTCAGATGCCCCTGCTGCCCGCTGCAATTCGCCCCAAACCTCACTGAGAGAACCAAGAGATCCGGCAACCACAATGGCATAGAAAACAAAGGAGGCCAGTGTACCCGGCGTCATCGCGCCGCTGACCACATCAGTAGCACCAATCCAAG
>DIYE01000208.1 GCA_002428885.1 Alphaproteobacteria bacterium UBA6062 | reverse complement strand
CTCTTAATCATAGGAGTGATGAAATAATGACGAAAAGAGACAAAAGCGGCCGTTTTGTGAAGACAGAAAAGACGCCGGCTAAAACAAGGCTGGTGCGCCGGGCTGGCCGGTTGATCAGGGTGTATTCCGCAAGTCAGAAGTCTTAAGCCTTTCCAGCATCTCAAAAACCTCACTTACGTGAACCTCAAGGGCCTTTGCAATCTCATGTGCGCGGAGGCCTTTTTTTCTCATATTTACAGCGCGTTGTTTGTATTTTTTTATGCGTCTTGAGCGTTCAATAGCTTTCTGAACCGTCGTGCCTGAACAGGAAACATTGGCTGCGATTTTGCGGATGGATAGGCCCTTAGAATGCATTTTCAGGATAGTCTGATAGCGTTGTTTGCGCTCCTGAAAGCGTTTTTCTTTGATCTGGTCATTTAAATTTGCCTCCACAACAGTATATGGCAACATAAAAACTGTTGCAGCGCGGCCACAACTTACGGACTTTTCGCAATTTTTTTCGTACAATTCGAACGCCATTTGACCGGCTAAGGCGAGCTTTTTTTGCTCTTCAATATCTCGTTTGAGGCGTTCTTTTCCGCGCTCACCATCAGCAATTTTTTCATCTCCCTGACGGCGCAAAATGACCGCCTGAGCTTCAAAATAATCGGCGAGATTATAACAGGCATCGGCGGTCAAATTTTGTAGGGCGCTCGTGAGTGAGTTGCTTATCATGAAATTAGTTCGCGTAATTTATACTGCGCTTATGAGTAGAGCTAAGAGAATTAAGAAAGCGTTTAATGGTGTACACCAACGTCCTAAATAATTTTCCATAATATAAATTATGCGAAAAATGGATATCATATTTTATTCAGTGACTGGACTGCGTTACATATCACGAATATTAAGTCGCTTTATGGAGCAAGCTGGTGATGGCTCTCCCGCTTTATTTTATATCCGCCCAACTTTTGTCTTTGAGTTCTACCATCATGAACAGTGACGTTCTAATCCAGTGTATTCGCAGTCTCTGTGCGGATGCTTGTAATGTGGCGGATCTTTAGGCTCAAGCCGCCCTGCTCTGCGGCCTGGTGTCCAGAAAACACAATCACGGCGTTCGGCTAAAGCCTTCTAAATTTAATCTATAAAAATCATCCCTTTGCATTCCGGATAATTCACGCACCCCCAAAATAGAGGTTTAGTGTTGCCGGCCGCAAACTTCTTTTCCATTACACCACCACATAAAGGGCATATTTCGGTAATTGTTTCTGCAGTGTCATCAACGGAGGAAGCGTCCTGAGCCGGACATTCGACAATATCTGAAATACAGCTCAATACATAGTGCGGTGAATAATCTCTTTTCGCTTTCACCTCAATAAATGGCATTGAAATATCTGAGAATAAGCGTCTGAGAAAGTCGTCTCTTTTTACTCTGTCCGGGCGGATGTGAGAGCGGTCATTCAGTTCTATAACACATATTGGCTTAAGGGTTTCCTTGTCACATAGAACGTAATCCATAATCTTTTTATTGATTTGCTGGCGGGCTCCAAATTGCTGGTTACTCTTGCCTATTTTTTTGACATCAACCAATGCCTGCAGACTAACTTGAGGAAAAACCAGATACTTACCGTCGACAACGGTGGTTAAGACCTTGAAAAAATTAGCCTCATTAACAGTTAAAAATTCATCTTTCCAAAAATAGAAGTTAAAAGAAGATGGCTTTTTCTTCTCAGAATTTAAATAAGAAAGGAGCTTTACAAATAAAAGAAAACCTCCAATCAGCAGCATAAGTTTAAAAGCACTATCCATTAAAATCGACCCGCTATGCTTATTTTCCAAGTTCAAATTCAATTAAGTCGTCAGTAGTTGGTTTCCAGAATGACGCCAAAAATAATCGCCAATCAATTTACTCTTACAGCTCTAATATTCAACAAAGTTTTTCATCAATATGGTGTTGAGATATTTGGCAAATCTCCCTCTATATACAAGGCGAATTGAATCCCCTATTCTTCTCTTTTGAAAAGGCTGCCGTTTTAAAATCCTCTTTTTTTGAACGGCCCGGTGTCTGTCTACGACAGACGTCTATACGCGTTTACAGGGTTTTCAAAAGAGAGGAGTTTTTAGTATGGGGTCAGTGACTATTTTTAAGCCGGTTCTTGGGGCCGCGCTTCTTTGCGGGCTGCTGTCCGGGACTGCTCAGGCTGCCAACCAGATTTATTTTCAGTCCGTTCAGGGGACCATCAAGGTCAGCAGTCTCAACTGGAACTATAATTATCTGGTAAATTCGACGGATCTGAAACTTAAGCCCCACGTTAAATACAGCGTCAGGTCCAATTATAGTATCTCCGCCATTCACTATAAAATCGGCATGGCGATGGATAGTGACCTGAGACGCCCTTTTCGAATTCAGCCAACCGGGGTAATGGAACATGTTTTCCAAAACAAACCTTCCACCGCACAAGTGACCGGTCGTAATATTATTCCGAGCGGCGGTTTTAATCTGGCGGCCATTCGTAAATGTCAGGAACTCGCAGACAATTTCAGGCGACAGGGTAAATCGGATATCTGGATTTTCTCCAGAGATCATCAGACCAACCTGTATCTTTCCCTGGAGGCAACGGTTTTCAATGACAATCCGCATCAGCGTCAGATCCAGATGAAACTGCCAGGTGCCTATGGTGTCAGGGTGACCTGCCTGAAAGATCTTACCCGGCTTGTAAAACCGCCAAAAACCACGCCGGTTCTTACCCCGTCCCAGCGTTACAACCTTAAAAAGAAGCTGCCAAACCTGAATTGAGGGCTGTTAAGCTAAATTAAGGGTTCCGTTTTATAGTGAGATAAATCTTTGAACCTGATGGCGACTGTCTACGACTGACAGGTAATGTCCGATTTCGGTTTAAAAGTGAGGGGTTTTAGAAATGATGTCCGATACGTTTAAAAAGGCTGTTGCGGGAAGCGTTTTCCTGGTGATGTCACTGCCTGTTTCCGCCCTGGCGGTGGATGATATAATCCGGGTTCTGTCTGTTCAGGGTAAGATTGAGGTCGGTAATAACGGCCGGGCCTATACCCATCTGACCAGCCAGAATGACCTGAAGGTAACGCCGCGAATTGCGTATAAAGTCGATCCAGAATACCATATTACGGCCGTCCATTATCAGCCGGAGATGGCGATGGAGAATTTTCGGGGACCCGTTAATATCCGGTGGATAGGCCAACATCAGCCGACTTTTCCGGATCACCCGTCGGAAGTCGTTGTCACCAACCCGGTGACCATCGTCCGCACCAGCTATGCCCGCGCCGCTATCCAGAAATGCGAGCAACTGGCCCAGCAAAACAGGGCGCGCGGAAAAACCAACAGCTGGATCTTTAGCCGAAAACACGATGTCTTCCTGTCCCTCCGGTTTAGGGCAACCATCTTCAACAATAATCCGTATGAGCGGCAAATCCAGAGAGTCATGCGGGGCGCTTATGGCATTCAGGTGATCTGCGGCAAAACAAGCACCGTGATGCCACTGCACACTCCCAAAAAAAACCTGAAGGCCAAACCGGTCCTGACACCCTCCCAACGCTATAACCTGAAGAAGAAGCTGCCGAACCTGAATTGAGGTCCGGGAAAAATAACTACGTTTTCCGTAGAACTGGCAAAATGAACGTCCTTTATGTCTCATCATAGAGGGCGTTCTATTCCACACCATTCCACTGAAACTCGCCCTTCGGTCCCAGTTTGGAGAACGGGTTATGGGCGACTTCCCACAAGATACCGTCCGGATCCGCGAAATAGCCGGAGTAGCCGCCCCAGAAAACCTTTTCCGCCGGCTTGACCAGCTCACCGCCGGCCGCCACAGCTTCCGACAGCGTATTATCCACTTCTTCGGGGCTCTCCACGTTATATGCGATGGTCATGGCAGAATATCGCCCCTTCTCCGGCGTAATTTTCGCATCTTCCCCCAGCTTATCCAGCGGATAAAGCGCCAGTGTCATGGCATTCAGGTCAAAAGTGACGATTTCTTCTGCCTGTTCGTCCGAGGCGACTTTCCAGCCAAGGGCTTCATAGAAAGCCCTGGATTTCTTTAAATGCGTGACGCCCAGAGTGAGAATACTGATCCGCTGTTCCATGATTTCGCCTTCATGTTTCTATTTTGTTCTTGATACAGAGGCGAAAAATAGCTGTCAATCAGAACTATAAATAATGGTATCGATGTCTTCTGGGTTTTCCAGCAGCAACAGGGATTTTGCCATGGAATATTCGAAGCCGTTGCGAACCAGGGAAGCAAGCTCTTTTTGCAACCTCTCGTCCCGTGTTTCCAGCGGTTTAAAGGGGCCAAACCGACGTTTGCGAATGTATTTTGCGGCTGCCTTTCGTTCCGTATACCCCTCCTCCTCCCGGAGCCGTTCAAGAGCGTGATCGGATTGCTCTTCATTAAAGCCAAGACTACCGAGCTTCATACCAATCTGCAAACCGGATTTCCCCTGCCTGGCCATGGAGCGAGCCTTGCCGGAGGCATATTCCTGATCATCAAGAATACCCGCCTTTTCCAGCTTTTCGATTTCCTGATCGATCAGGAGCTGAACCGCTTCTGGATCCTGGTCATGAAACTCAATCGCTTTGGCGTTTTTATTAAAGAGATGACGCCGCAGTTTCAGGGTTGTCGCAGCAAAACGGTCCAGATACCGCAAGGCCTGCCGCCGCAGCAAGTCAGCCGTCACGACTTTAGGAGGTCTTTCTTTTCGCGGTTTCCCGGCGGTCTTAGGATCGTCTTCTGACATAACCAGGGAAGATAACCTAACCTGTCACCCTTGAGAAGCCGTCTGCAGATCCAAAACAGTGATGCGAGCGATGTTTTTAAGATACCTGCGGGCCTGGTCGAGAAACCGGCTTTTTTCTTCTGTATCTGCTGTCATGTGCAGTTGAATAAAACTTTCGAAGTCTTTTTCTCCAAAACCGGTTTGTTCTCTTTTGGCGTTTCTGACGCCATACCATGCCTGTTTGAGAGACCAGGAAACCGGGTTAAGCGTGCCCGCCTCAAGGGATTGCTGAAGAGGCTGATTGATCGTTTCCAGCAACCTTGACAACTCTTGCAGATAATTGGGGATATGGCTTTCTGACGATCTACAGGAATAACGGCATGCATGGGCAAGACACTCCGTTAAATCAAATCCGGTGAGCGCCAACTGCTCCGCATATGGTCCGCAACCATGTGCGATTAAAAGACCTGCTAAATCAGGACGGCTTTTCCAGAAGTCCAAGCCAGGCTCCCTATTGGAAACAGATTTCCGAAGAGCGTATCTTCCCAGATAGTCAGACCATGGCCAAACACGCCCCCTACTCTGCGCTGTTACGATATATGCCGCTAAAAACTGTTTCGCTTTTTGGATCCAGAGGGCGGGATCCAGAAGAAGACAAGCGTCAATAATCAATACTTTAAAGAGCAGAAAATCCATAAACTCTAACGGATTTACAGGGGTTTTAAGAGTCGATCCATTTGCCTCAACTGTTAGCTGATCAGTTGTTGTTTGGCGGTACCTGTGTGTCTTCCTAAACAGAGCGTAGATATTTTTTTGCCGGTAATCTTGCCCATCTCCGATTAGGACGGGCATTATATCCAGCAGGATCCGAAACTCTGAACGCATCCGGTTAAGCTCTTTCGTAGGCACAAACAGGCAACGTCGCCAAATAGCAGGCCGAACAAGCGGTCCGTCCGGAACGCCTGCATCTTTTAAGCCGGTCTTATAACGATCAATAACATCCGCCTGCTGGCCGTTTAGAACAGCTTGTGAGACCCCGGGATTGGGAATCCATTGGATGGCATCATTTGTCAGAGCTGTATTTGTCACATAGCCGGGAATTTTCCACCTGACAGATGCCGGCATTTATTTTCTCCTCACCAACTGACTGAATAACGGTGCTCTACAGGTTTTCGTGACAGAACATCCCGGAACAACTTTACGAAAGACCCGTGATCCTCCTAAGATGCAGCTTTAATCAATCCTCTTTCCGGACCAGCGACGTGACACATTCTGACATTTCACCGATTACCCAACTTCTTGAAATCATGGAAAAACTTCGAGATCCCGAGACCGGATGCCCCTGGGATCTGGAACAAACCTACGCAACGATCGCGCCGCATACGATTGAGGAAGCTTATGAAGTTGCGGAAGCCATTGCTGAAAATGATATGCAGGAATTAAAATCCGAATTGGGCGACCTGATGTTTCAGGTAGTGTTTTACGCCCAGATGGCCAGGGAGGAAGGTCATTTTGATTTCAATGATGTTGTGAGCGCCATCTCCGAAAAAATGATCGAACGCCATCCTCATGTCTTTGGAGATAAAAACATTGAAACAGCCGATGCCCAGACAGTTGCCTGGGAAGAAACCAAAGCACGGGAACGGCAACGTAAAGCAGAAAGCCAAGGGCGCGAATTATCTGTGCTGGATGGTGTTGCAACTACCCTGCCTGCCCTAACCCGATCCGTTAAATTACAGAAAAGAGCGGCCGGCGTTGGTTTTGACTGGCCTGATATCCATCCTGTCTTTGACAAGATCCATGAAGAACTGAACGAACTAAAGGTGGAAATCCTCGCCGAGGGAAATGCTGAGCGCATTGAAGAGGAATATGGAGATTTTCTGTTTGTTGTTGCCAATCTCGGACGGCATCTGGGCATTGATCCGGAAACAGTCCTGGCGCGTACAAACAAAAAGTTCATCCGACGCTTTGGCGGTGTGGAAAAGAAGCTAAAAAATGCAGGTAAATCAGTAACGGAGAGTACCCTTGAAGAGATGGATAAGCTCTGGGATATGGTAAAGGATGAAGAGAAGAAACAAGAGCAAGTAATCCGTTCTTAACTCTAAAGTTAATTCATTCATTAAGAATATAATGATATAGTGTCAGATAGATAGAGAATAGGGGCGCAGTGAACGTTTTTGATACTTTGACACAATTTGAAAAACCGGAAGATCTCGGGATCTATAACCGATTACATACGGTTATCTGGGTTTTCAATATTGACGATCATCAATTCTGGTGGGCTAACAAAGCAGCCTTGAGTTTTTGGGAAGCTGATACTCTTGAAGATTTCCTGTCCATTGATTTAAGCGATGATTCACCTGTTGTACGCGAGCGGTTGAACGATATTTTCCTGAGCGGATCCAAAGGTAAGGCCGTTGAGGAAAACTGGACGCTTTATCCGGCCGGGAAGCCGAAAATGGTTGTCCTTACCTTTACGCCTATTCTTGTGGAACAGAAAAAGAGAGCTGTTCTCATTGAGGCTTCCCCGCAGTTAAAAGAAGAGCTTGATCCAAGAGCCAAGCGTATCCTTGAGGCTGTTCGTCATACCCCTCTTATTATCAGTACCTTCAGCGCTACAGGAACGCTTCTTGCGCAGAATCCGGCAGCGGCCAATACTTACGGTACGGAACCGGGAGTGGAGATAACGCTCACAAATCGGTATCACAGTCCTGATTTGGAAGAACAGATACTCTCTCTTACGGAGAAGCAGATCCGGTTCACAGCAGATCTTCGCGTTAAAACCAGCTCCGGCCTTCGCTGGCACACACTGACAGCCGAACCCGGGCGCGATCCGGTTACCGGCGATCGTGTGGTTGTCGTCACCGAAGAGGATGTAACCCAGAAACTGGAAGCTCAGGAAGAACTTAAAAGTCTGAATATGACTCTGGAACAGCGTGTGGCGGAGCGGACAGAAAAACTCTCGGCAGCGCGATTTGAGGCGGAAGAGGCTAATAAGGCAAAAACCGATTTTCTGGCAACCATGAGCCATGAACTCCGAACCCCTCTAAACGCCATTATTGGCTTTTCTGAAATGATTAGTCATGGTGTGTATGGACCGGTAACGGAAAAGCAACTTGCGACCCTCGATGATATTAACCGAAGCGGCCGCCATCTTCTCATACAGATCAACGAATTGCTGGACGCTTCCACGATTGACAGAGGTAAGCTCAACCTCTTTGAAAGTACGTTTTCCCTTAAATCGGTCACGGATTATTGTAATACCATCTTCCAGCTTGAAGCAGAGAAAAAGTCTCAGATTCTGGAGATTAAGTCTCCGAAAACAGATCTCGTTGTGAATGCCGATGAACATCGGCTGACCCAGGTGCTGATTAACCTGCTGGCAAATGCCATCAAATACACGCCGGAAGAAGGCCGGGTCACCCTGACTGTCGAACAGAATGCGGCAGGAGAGGTTGTGATCACTATTTCGGATACCGGTATTGGCATAACAGAAGAACATCTTCAAAAGGTCTGTGAGGCTTTTACCCAGGTAGATATTTCTTCCTCTTTCACATCCGGTAAAGGGGTTGGTCTTGGCCTCTATATCACGTCACATCTGCTGATGGCGCATGGCGGACGTCTGGAAATTGATAGCAAGGATAGTGTCGGCACCAATGCCCACGCCATCCTGCCCCCAGATCGACTGGTAAGCGTGTGATGGTCAGGAAGGCGGCTCTTAAAGGATAGTGACCGGCATTTTGTGGAGGCGACCCAGATTTTCAGGGGAGAATTTGACGTCAAGAATAACAGCCTCGTCTTCTTCTGAGCGTTCCAGGACCGTCCCATGGCGGTATATCCAGGAAAGAGAGGCTCCGTCTTCGCTTGGGATTCTGACGCTAAGGATTTTCTGGTTTTCCGTCAGTTTATTCTCAACCGCTTCCAGAAATGTTTCTACACCTGTACCGGTCACGGCTGACATCAGGATTTTTCCTTCCTGCCGCTCACTACCATTAGTCAGATGCTCTTTTTCAGCCTCCTCAAGAAGGTCTATTTTATTCAACACTTCGAGATAGGAACCGTTGTCTTCCATATTGACGCCCAGACGCTCAAGAACATCCAGTACATCCTGTTTCTGGGCATCGGTGTCGGTATGTGTGATATCGCGGACATGAACCACAAGATCAGCCTCCAGAACCTCCTCAAGGGTCGCCCGAAAAGCCGCGACCAGTTCTGTTGGAAGATCTGAAATAAAGCCCACCGTATCTGACAGAATAACTGTCTGCCCGCCCGGCAGATCAATTTTCCTGAGAGTAGGATCCAGAGTGGCAAAAAGCAGGTCTTTTGCAAAGACATCCGATTGTGTCAATCTGTTGAATAATGTCGATTTTCCTGCGTTGGTATAACCAACCAGGGCAACAATCGGATAGGGAACTTTCTTTCTTTTTGATCTGTGAAGTTCGCGGGTCCTGACAACTGTTTCCAACTGGCGTTTGATCTTAACAATCCGCTCATCAATAAGGCGGCGGTCAATTTCCAACTGGGACTCACCAGGTCCCCCCAGAAACCCGGCACCGCCCCGCTGGCGTTCCAGATGGGTCCAGGATCTTACAAGACGTGTTCTCTGATAGGAAAGATGGGCGAGTTCGACTTGCAGGACACCTTCTTTTGTCTGGGCCCGATCACCAAAAATTTCGAGAATAAGACCCGTACGGTCTATAACCTTGGCCCGTAAACGGCGTTCAAGGTTGCGTTGCTGGACCGGAGAAACGGCGCCATCAACAATAACCACACCGATATCGTGACTTTTAATAAAGCCTGCAAAATCTTCCAGTTTTCCCTCACCAAACAGGGTTCCGGGTTTGGGGGATGAGAGCGGTACCACTTCAGAATGGATGACCTCAAGATCGATAGCGGCCGTCAATGAGACAGCCTCGGCCAGACATCCTTCCGGATCCCTGATCTGTTTCTTCTCCCCTTTCCTGATAAAGGGATGAAGAACAAGTGAACGATCTCCGGAGCGCGGCGAGGCGCGCTCGGTTTCATAATCCATGATACCTAATCAAAATTTGTTTTTTAGGCCCTGCTTACTGGGCTGTCGGATCATATAGCTGAACCGGTGTTGCCGGCATAACCGTTGAGATAGCATGTTTATAGACAAGCTGCTCATGTTTGTCCCGGCGAAGTGTCACGCAAAAATTATCATACGCACTGATCGTACCCTGCAGCTTAACACCATTCACAAGGAAAATGGTGACCGCAACATTGCTTTTGCGACATGTATTAAGGAATACGTCTTGTATATTTTGCGACTTTTCAGAGGCCATTTCGCAGTCTCTTTCCTGATTATTCGAAATTACTTTTTTAACTTTTCAGCCAATATCCAACTTTCACATATGGCCTTTATCCTTGGAAAGGCAAAAAAGTTCCCCCCAAATAAGGATTTAGAACAGAAAACACAAGTCTTTTAATCCCAAATTCATAATAAAGTATTTTTTTCCGCAGAATAACCATTTATGTCACAGTTTAAGGGATTTCTAATTTTCCATATATTCTTTGAAAACATTACGTAAATCGGTCGAAATGCTACCTGGCTGCCCATTGCCGATGATGGTGTCATCGACCTTGATCACAGGCTGTACGTAAGAAGAAGAACTGGTAAAGAAAACCTCCCGTGCGGATTTGAGCTCTTCTACGGAAAAAGAACGCAAGGACACTTTGAATCCCTTTTCTTCCAGCAACTCAAGAAGTGCCGCTCGTGTAATACCGGCAAGAATATCATTGTTGGTTGGCCGCGTGACTAGGGTACCGTCCTGTTGAACAATCCAGGCATTTGTCGAGCTGCCTTCCGTGACCTGCCCCTCTTCATCCACCTGAAAAGCCTCCTGTGCGCCTTTCTCGACGGCTTCTTGTTTGGCAAGAATATTAGGAAGCAGGGAGACCGATTTGATATCACAGCGTTTCCAGCGGATATCAGGCACGGTAACCACGGCAACTCCCTCTTCCGCTTTCTTCATTGATTTGGCCATGGAGGTCCGTTTGGCCGTCATCACCAGTGAAGAATCCGCATCTTGCGGGAATGGATGATCGCGCGGGGCAACCCCTCTTGTGACCTGCATATATATAAGACCGGTTTCAATCCCGTTCTGGCGCAGAACTTCTCTCATCACAAGCTGCATGGGGTGGCGTTTCATGGGCGCTTCTATCCGCAGCTCATCCATACTACGCCATAATCTGTCCAGATGTCCGGCTTCGTCGATCATCTTGCCTGCGACAATCGGAATGACTTCATAAACACCGTCTGCAAACTGATATCCCCGATCTTCAATGTGAACAGAAGCCTGGTTGTGAGGGATATATTGACCATTAACGTACGCAATTCTGGACATGGTTCACCTGAATTATCGCCGCCATAAAGACGGGCTTAGAAGGGCTAAAACAGTAAAAAATTCTAATCTGCCAAGAAGCATGGCAAGACATAATAGTAGTTTGGCAGCTTCAGGCAATGCACTATAGGACGTAAAATCCGTCTCGTCGCTGCCAAAGCCGGTCATAAGGGATGAAACCGCCGCTCCGGCATTGGCAATATTGCTGGTGGCGAGGACAAATGCCGCCTGAAAATCCAGGCCGGTAAAGGCAAGCCCCATAGCAACAAGGATGACGCTAAAGCAGTAGAGAGAGAAAAAGCCCCATGCAGACAGGACACTTTCGCGCGTAATTGCAGCTTGTCCATATTTCAAGACAATAATGGCGCTCGGATAACTCAAGCGTCGTACTTCTGCAACGCCCTGTTTTACAAGCAGGGCAGCTCGCATCAATTTAATCCCCCCTGCCGTTGAGCCGGTTGATCCACCGATGCTGAGCAGGAAAAACAACAGAAACAAAGATCCGACAGGCCAGAAAAACTCCCCGGATGCTGAAACCGGATCCATGGTATACCCGGTTGTCGTCAAGGCGGACACTGTGTTGAAGAGAGCATATCTTACGCTCTGGTACACCGGCATATCGGTCTCCAGTGTCAGCAACAGCAGCATAAGAGCTGTTCCAAAAACCAGGCCGAACATCATGTACCGGTATTCGGGGTTATTAAAATAGGATCGGCGATCACCGTTCAGAAAAGCCCAGTGCAGGCTGAAGCTGATCGCACCAAGCGTCATGAAAATAATGAGGATGATTTCTGTAAATCGATTGCCAAACAGTTCAAGGCCGCCATCCGTCACTGTAAATCCACCGGTAGACAATGTGCTGAAGCCGTAACACATGGCATGGAACGGATCCATTCCCGATGCCCAGAGAAGAAGGATACAACTGACCGTCATGATGATATAGATCTGCAGGATAGACAGAACGGCAAACCTGATCCGCCTTGATAACCGTCGTCTTGTGCTTTTCGCAATGGCCTGGTTGAGGGGATTATTTCCCGGAAGACTGATCGTTGTCGCCAGCGTCGCAACAAAGATAATCAATGCATAACCGCCAACCCATTGAATAAGAGCCCGCCAGAGGAGAACCGCTCTCGATTGATTTTGCAGATTATCAACGACAGAAGCCCCGTTCGTTGTAAAGCCTGATAATGCCTCGAAATAGGCGTCCAGATATGTGGGAACAACCTCTCCAATATAAAATGGAAGAGATACAAAGACAGGTACAAGAGCCCACACCAGGACGGCGGTCAGGAACGTCTCCCGGCGGCTTAGGCTGGGAGTTTCCATCCGGGTTGCGAGCACCAGGCCGCCACCAAAGAACAGGGTTCCCAGCGCGGAAACAAAAAAACTGGTCGCAATCAGTGTATTCCCGTCCGACAAGGCATAAAGAGAGGGCATGATCATCAGGGCTGCCAGCACTGAAAGAAACCATCCCAGAATTGTCATGATGGGGGCTAGCAGCATGGATCAGAAAAATTCCAGACTGACGGAGAACATCTCCTCTACTTTACGGACGGCGTTACTGAGTGCAAAGATAACGACCCGGTCATTAGGCTTTATGATGGTTCCGCCTCGAGGAATAACAACCTGGTTTTCCCTCAGGATGGCTCCGATAATTGTTCCTTGCGGAAGGCTGATATTTTTTAACTCCTTACCGACAAGGCGCGATGTTTCAAGAGCTTCCCCTTCAACAACTTCGGCAGCACCATCTTGAAAAGAATGTAGTCCCCGGATCCTTCCGCGGCGAATATGACGCAGGATTTCCGAAACAGTCGTCGCACGCGGATCGACAACCACATCAACGCCAAGAGACGTCATCAGTTTAGTGAAGACCGGGTTATTTATAAGGGTTATGGCTGTTTCACTGCCCTGCCCCTTGGCAAGCAGCGAAGACAGAATATTAACCTCGTCATCGTTGGTCAGGGCAACAATCGTTTCCGCTCTTCTCACATTGGCTTCACTGAGAATATCCGGATCAAGGGCATCTCCATTCAGGACGATCGTTGTTTCCAACTGTTCCTGGATAAATTCAGCCCTTTTGCGGTTAAATTCGATGAGCTTTAACGAAACATTCTTCATGTCCCGTTCGATTGTCTGAGCCAAATGCAATCCAATATTACCACCGCCCACAATAACAATATTCCGGGCTTCCTGCTCTTCATGTCCGAAAAGCGGCATGGCACGTGCGACATGTTCAATATCTGCGGCGAAATAGACCTCATCCCCCGGAAACATTTGATCGTCGCTCGACGGGACGGTCATTTTACCTTCCCGGTATATGCCGACAACCACAATATTAAGATCCGGAAACAGCTCCGTGAGCTGGCGCAGCGGTGTATTGACGATCGGGCAGCTTTCATCAAGCCGGACACCGATTACCTGTACCATACCATCTGCAAAGGATACCGTATCGAAAGCGCCGGGAACCTTGAGGCGCCGGGCAATAGCCTCAGCAACCTCCACTTCCGGTGACGTAATAACATCAATCGGCAGGTTATCCCGGCTGTATAGATCGGACCAGATCGGGTCAAGATATTGCTGCGACCGGATACGCGCTACTTTCTTTGGTACGTCAAAAAGGGAATGCGCTACCTGGCAGGCGACCATATTCACTTCATCACTGTAAGTAACAGCAATAAGCATATCAGCCTCTGCCGCATCGGCTTTTTCAAGAACTTCCGGATGAGAGGCATGTCCCACCATGGCTCTTACATCCAGCTCGTCCCCGATTTTTCTAACCAACTCCGGATTCTGATCAACGAGAGTGACATCGTTGCCTTCACGAGCAAGCTGACGGGCGATATTGGATCCCACCTGTCCCGCGCCGCATACAATAACCTTCATACCGGTCGGCCCCCGCCTCGCTATTGACCAAGCTGTTACTCTGCCTCTTTTACCCGCTCGCTGTTATGAATGCCAAGTGATTTCAGCTTTCGGTGCAAGGCTGAACGTTCCATACCGACAAAGGACGCTGTTCTTGAGATATTCCCGCCAAACCTATTGACCTGGGCCTCAAGATATTCTTTTTCGAACCTTTCCCGGGCGTCCCGCAGCGGCAATGTCATAATTTCCGTACTGTCTTTCTGACCGCTCATGACCGACTTTGATGCTCCTGCATCGGCGGGAATCATATCGGCGGTAATGGGTGCCGTTTTATCTCCTCCGGCTAAAATCATGATTTGTTCAATCACATTTTTGAGCTGCCTGACATTTCCAGGCCAGTTGGATGCCTGCAATGTGGCAACGGCATCCTCGCCGATTTTACGAACCGGCAAACCGGCACTGGCCGCATATCGTTCGATAAAATACCGGGCCAAAGGCGCAACATCTTCAAGCCTGTCTTTAAGCGGCGGGATATCAAGAGGAACAACGCTGAGGCGATGGAACAGATCTTCACGCAAACGCCCGCTGGACATGGCATCATTTAAGTCCTGACTTGAGGATGAGACGACCCGCACATCAACTTTGATTTTTTCACTGCCGCCTACTCTCTGAAACGATTGTTCCACCAGGACCCGCAGGATCTTGCCTTGTGTTTCGAGAGGCATGTCAGCGATTTCATCCAGGAATATGGTTCCTCCATGAGCCTGCTCAAGCAACCCGCGACGAGCTCCCTTTGCCGAGTTCATACGCCCTTCTTCTACGCCAAAAAGCTGGATTTCAAGAAGTTCCGGCGCCATTGTCGCAGCATTCAGGGCAACAAAAGGTCCGTTGGAGCGGTTTGAATTAGCATGAACCATCCGGGCGACCACCTCCTTGCCGGAGCCGGAAGGACCGGTGATCATCACCCTGCTATTGGTCGGTGCCACGCGCAGGATGGCCTGTTCAAGCTGCACCATAACATTTGAACGACATACCAGCTCATCAATAAACTCACCGGCTTTTTGCCGCAGTTCCTGAACTTCCCGTTTCAGACGGGACGCTTCCAGAGCCCGCTCGACCACCTGCATTAAACGTTCTGCTTTGAAGGGCTTTTCAATAAAATCATACGCCCCCATCTTGATGGTGTTGACCGCTGTTTCGATATTTCCGTGTCCTGAAATCATGATGACGGGCAGATCGGTGGCCGTTTTCTTGATTTGCTGAAGAATTTCGATCCCGTCAAGGGCACTTCCTCTCAACCAGATATCGAGAATAACCAGACTTGGCCGGCGATTTGAAATAGCAGCCAGGCATTCATCACTGTTGGCGGCTTCCCTGGTTTCAAACCCTTCGTCTTCAAGCACTCCGGCTATCAAATCACGAATGTCGGCTTCATCATCAATGATCAGGATATCTGCAGACATGGTTATGAATTCCCTATTTCTTTTTCGGTCTGTGTCGATGTATCAAACTTGAAAAAAGCAACTTGTACTTTTGCTCCCGGCCCATCCGGCGCATCCATGAGTGACAATGCGCCACCATGTTCTTCCATGATCTTGGAAACGATCGCCAGGCCGAGACCCGTTCCTTTTTCTCGGTGCGTTACATAAGGCTCTGTCAGTCGTGCGCGGTTTTCATCAGGAAGTCCCCGGCCATTGTCAATGATCTCAACCGTCAGGCTTGTTTCATCTTCAAGCAGTTGAATAGATATTTTTCCTTCTTCCCGTGTTTCCGGATCGCCATCCCTGCCTTCAATAGAGTCCGCTGCATTTTGTAGCAGATTGGTAAAAACGCGTGTGACTTGTGGCGTATCCAGATTACAAACGGCATCGGGCAGATTTTCTGCAAGATCATAAATGATTTCGGGATGTCCGACTTTTTGAAGGAAAACGGCTTCTTCCAGGATGGTCGATAGCTTCTCCGGGCGAAAATCAGGCGCCGGCATTCTGGCAAAAGACGAAAATTCATTGACCATCTGCTCAATATCGCCGACTTGCCGGATAATCGTATCCGTGCATTTATTAAAGGTGTCGATATCTTTGGTAATCTCTTTACCATATTTCCGCTTGATGCGTTCCGCCGACAATTGAATGGGGGTCAGTGGATTTTTAATTTCATGAGCGATACGCCGGGCAATATCTCCCCAGGCAGCCATCCGTTGGGCCGATACGAGTTCCGTAATCTCATCAAGGGTGACCACAAACCCCTCGACCCCGGCTTCGGAAATCTCGGCAGCCAACCTGACCAGAAGATGCCGGTGAATAGACGTTGTTGTCAGATGGATTTGGGTTTGTCCAATCCGGTAAGGACGCTCCCTCACCTCCAAAAGCAGTTCTTCAAGCTGCGGGAATATCTTCTTTAATGGCTGGCCAACCATTTCAACGGCTTCCATTTCCAGCAATTTACCGGCGGTTCTGTTGGGAAGTGTGACAATACCATCAAAATTAAGTCCGATAACGCCGGAAGAAACACCAGACAAAACTGTCTCTGTAAAACGTCGCCTTTCATCCAGTTGAAGGTTGGTTTTTTCAAGTTCGTCGCGCTGATAAGTCAGTTCATCCGTCATTCTGTTAAATGACTGACTTAAAATGGCCATTTCATCATAAGCAACCGTTTCATCGACTTTTGCCTGAAGATCACCTGATGAAACCCTCTCCGCCGCGTTCACAAGCCCTTCAATCGGTGCCACAAGCCGGGAGGCTATGGCCAGACCAAACCAGACAGCCGCCAGCACCACCATCATGGCGATAATCACAAAGATAGCCGCAAACTGGATCTGAATACCCAGTCCTTCTTCCTTAAGCTGTTTATAGTCCTCGGTTGCTCTGCGGGTTCTTTCCATATGTTCAAGAACCCGTGGCTCAATAAAACGACCGATCACAAGATAGGAATCGAAGAGCCGATCCAGTCTAACAAGAGCCCGAACCCGTTCGTCCGTATCACTTGTGAAAATAACAACATCACCGATGGAGGCTTGAGACAAGGTATCTGTTGAAAGCCTGTCTACTTCTGCAATAAAACTCAGATCAGACTGAGCGATGACGCGCTGTGATCCATCCAGAACGACAGCCTCACTAAGATCTCTTGCCGTCACCTGATCCGTGAGGAATTGATTGAAACGTTCCTGATTATTGAGCGCCGCAACCGGCACCCGATTAATATTAGCCGCCATGCTAAGAGCATCGGCACGGATATTCTTGATATGCTCTTTAATATAAGCATCAGCAACAACCAGCGATTCCGATACAGCTATATTCACCGGATCAGAAAAGTGTTTTTGGAAATAGATATTAAAGAAGAGACCGGAAAACATCGCAACCATCAAGGCCGGTGCAACAGCAATCAAAGCAAATAGCTTAACCACGCGGCGGTGCATGTTACTGCCTGCTTTGCCGACCCGGCTGCGGCGCCACATTCGGATAACCCGGTGGCTGACAATACCTGCTAAAAGAACCAGCAGGACAAGGTCAATGATAACAAGGGTACGGGTGATATCAGCATCATCACCGGTCAGTGAACCATATGTCGCAATACCGGCTGCAACGGCAAGCATGGCAACGAAAAAGGAGGTTTTAGGGCCGAGACCGAGTCTTCTTGACCATCGTGTGATCGAAAACCGTGGTTTTGAGGTAACCTGGTGCGTTTGTGTCATCTGTTCCCCCCGAAACAGTGATTTTGCACAGCATATATGTCCCTAATTTTCAGTCCTCGATTAAGTAGATGCGGGTCTTTCAGCAACTCTGTTGCATTAAAGCATCACTTAACGCCGCGAACAACCTGAATATCGAGTTCCCGGATCTTTTTTCTAAGTGTATTTCGGTTGAGGCCCAACAATTCGGCTGTTCTTATCTGATTGCCGTTTGTCGCATCCAGGGACAGAATAATAAGCGGTCTCTCGATTTCCCTCAAAACCCTGTCATACAAACCAGTCGGCGGTAAACTCCCCGGATGGGCGGCAAAGTATTTTGCGATATGCCTTTGAACAGCATCCCCGAGGCTTTCATCTTCCGGAACAACGTCCATCGAGGGTGTATTGGAGGTTGGTTGTAATTCCTGGGCGACGACAGCAGAATCAATCACTTCTTCTGAATAGAGAGCAACAAGCCGTTGAACCAGGTTTTCCAGTTCTCTTACATTTCCAGGCCATTTATGCCTTTTGAGGATTTCAAGGGCATCATTATCGATGCTCTTCACGGGAAGCCCCTCCTCCTGTGCAATAGCCAGAAAGTGCCGCACAAGATCCGGAATATCTTCTGTTCTTTCCCGTAACGGTGGAAGGCGTAATGGTACGACATTCAGTCGATAAAACAAATCCTCCCGAAACAGTCCCTGTCTGACAAACTGCCTGAGATCCCGGTTTGTTGCCGCGATAATTCGAACATCTGTTTTGATAGGGGTTCGGCCGCCAACAGTCGTATATTCCCCTTGCTGCAGAACCCGTAACAGCCTTGTTTGCGCATCCAGCGGCATATCGCCGATTTCGTCCAAAAACAATGTTCCGCCCTGCGCCTGTTCAAATCGGCCGATAGCGCGACTGTCCGCCCCGGTAAAGGCACCTTTTTCATGGCCAAACAGTTCTGATTCAATCAATTCCTTGGGGATTGCCGCCATATTAATCGGAACAAAGGGGCCATTTTTTCGCTTCCCATATTCGTGAAGCGCCCTGGCAACCAGCTCTTTGCCAGTACCACTTTCTCCTGTAATCATTACCGTCAGGTCGGTTCCCATGAGACGCGCAAGAACTCTGTATATTTCTTGCATTGCCGCAGAACGGCCAATCAGAGGAATTTTGGTTTCCTCGTCTTCTCCATCATCGGCAAATCGATTGGTTTCCGTTTTGGGTTTGGAAAGAGCGCGTTCAACAACCTGAAGAAGTTCCTTCAGATCAAACGGTTTGGGAAGATAATCATAGGCACCGCGCTCTGTCGCCTTAATGGCGGTCAGAAGCGTATTTTGAGCGCTCATGACAATGATGGGCAGTTCCGGCCGGATCTTTTTGAGGCGCGGCAGAAGATCAAGACCATTTTCATCCGGCATGACGACATCCGTCAGGACAAGATCGCCCGCTCCCTCCAGAACCCAGTTATACAAGGTCGCCGCATTACTGGTTGATCTGACGGTATAGTTGGCCCGACCGAGTGCCTGGTCGAGAACAGTGCGAATACCCTGATCATCATCGGCAACGAGAATTGTACTGACCATTTTTTATTCTTTCTTTTGAGGGACATGAAAGACCGGCAGGCGGATCAGAAACTGTCCGCCCGGTC
>DIYE01000086.1 GCA_002428885.1 Alphaproteobacteria bacterium UBA6062 | reverse complement strand
GCCGTTGCCGCTTTTAAAGACAATAAACTGGAAATCTGGACAGGAACTCAGGACGTGACCTTGAGCCGTAAGGCGGTGGTCCAGGCACTGGAACTGGATGAAGAGGATATTATTATTTACGGAATGAAAGTCGGTGGTGGCTTTGGCGGTAAGGTCTATAGCGGTATAGAAAGCGAGGCCGCGCGGATTGCCAGAAAAATCGGTAGGCCGGTAAAACTCCAATGGACCCGGGAGGACGAATTCCGTCGAAGTTACCACAGGCCGCCGTCAACGCATCGGATTCGCGCTCGGCTGGATGAGACAGGCCAGATTTCTGACTGGTGGCACGCCTTCCGGTCGGGGCATATTATTTTTAGTTCCGCTTTCATGCCGGAATGGGTGCAGGAGGCGACCAGTTTTATTGCTGACAAGGGTGTCGCCAGGGGTGCTGTTCCCCCCTATAGCATCAAGGCCGGCATGGTTGAGTTCGAGGATGTCCGGATACCGGTAGATACGGGGCCGTGGCGCGGGCTCGGAGCGACTCCGAACTCCTGGGTTATGGAAACGGCCATGGATCTGCTGGCAGCCAAGGCAAAGCAGGATCCGCTTGCCTTTCGCCTCGCTCACTTAAAGGATCTCCATCCGCGTTTGCGGTCGGTTCTGGAGGAGGTTGCCCGGATGTCGGACTGGCAAAATCGTATAAAGGCACCAAACAGGGCATACGGGTTGGCCTGCGGCATCTATAAAGAAAAGTCATTTTCTGCGACGGTTGCCGATATCCAGAAACGATCGGACGGCCCCTGGCAGCTAAACCGGATTTGGTCGGTCCATGACTGTGGCTATGCCGTTAGTCCGGATACGGTTAGGGCGCAGGTTGAAGGAAATCTGGCGTGGGGAATTGGTACAGTCTTTCACGAGAAGCTAACCCTGGAAGAAGGGCGGCTGTCAGCTTCCAATTTCGATAGCTATCGCTGGGCTTCTATGGAAGATATACCGCCTATGGAGATCTCGCTCATCGGACACGAACATCCGCCATCCGGCGCAGGGGAGACAGCAATCGTCTCCGCGACAGCAGCTATTACCAATGCTATGCTGGCCGTGACAGGAGATGTGGTGCGGGTTTTACCGGTGATGTCATGAATAGCGGTACCCAGGAAACTGAATTCAGCAGCGGGATGCTTGTCCAGTTGATCCTCGCCTCTTTCCGGCGGCAGGGAATACTGGACGCCGTTCTGCCGGAGGAAGACATTCATCTGGCCGGGGCTCCCCGCGTCGGACTGGATTTCAAACGAAACTTGCTCCGCAAGGCGTTTAACACATTCGGATATGCCCCCATTCTGGAAGCGGGCTTTGATATCCGCCTGCAGCATGACAGCCCCATGGGCTATACACTGCTCAAAGCATCCTCTGTGAATGATCTGCTGAACCGGTTCTTCCGTTTCGAGAAATATTTCCATTCCAAGCACCGTCTTGCTATCCGGTCGGAAGAGGAAAAATCCATTTCACTGCAGCACTATTCAAAGACATCCGCTTGTCCTGAAGTCTATGAAAATATTGTGATTGCAGGCCTTCTTGCCGGTATTCTGGATCGGTTTGGTTGTCGGGATCTTGTTCTTGAGTTAGAGGAGCGACCCTTGATAGTCGAGGGAAAGGTCATCAGGGATATACCGATACCCGCGGATTGTTCCTATTTCACAGTTCGCTGGTCTGCTGTTGGTTCTGCCGATATTCCGGTCTTCGACGGACAGAAACGGTTTCTGAACAGTCTAACCGCCGCCGGTATGGGACTGGTTTCCCGTAAAACAGGCTCGCTGATTTCATCGGATCCGGTGAGAGGCTGGAAGGTAGAAGAGGTGGCATCTGAGTTCGGCCTCTCTGTGCGAACCCTGCAACGGCGTTTGATGCAAGAAGGAACCACTTTTTCTAAATGCGTGATGGCCGCTCGCTGCCAGTGCGCTGTCTATTATATGACGGAAGAGATCGATAATCTGGCCGCTGTCGGGTTTCTCGCCGGTTTCAGTGATGCGGCTCATTTCTCCCGTGAGTTTTACAAAACCATGGGCATATTACCGTCAGACTTCCGAATCAGCCTTGAATCAGGGGCAAAAAACACGTGATCAGCCGATTCGTCACATTTTTTCCTTAAATTCACCTTCTTGCAAGTAAAGAAGGGCCGCATTCTCCTGTCAGTCTCTATCCTGTCAATAAAGCGGGGTAGAAAATGAAAGTGGTCAATGCTGTCGTCGATGAAGGTATTAATCCGGGAACGGTTCTTCGGTTTTTGCAGAAGCATTTTTTCGGTGTGAACGGTCTTATCCGGGCTTTACTGGTCCTCAATGTCGTGGGGCTGGTGGGCATCTGGGCATCGTCAGTTGTGGCGGAAGAAAGCCGATCGGAGCTTTTACTGGTTCCGATGACCGCAGCGAGTGAGACTAAGACCGGAGAGGCAAGGGACATTAAGCCAGTTGCGGCCCCTATCTTGTCAACCCGGATCAGCAGCACCATTACCGGTCACATCGTCAGGACCACCGTTACCCAGACATTCAGCAATCCGACCGGAAACTGGATGGAAGGGATGTATTACTTTCCGCTTCCTGACGATTCCTCTGTTGACCGGATGCACCTTAAAATCGGGGAACGGATCATTATTTCCGAAATTCAGGAAAAAGAACAAGCGCAGAAGACCTATACGAAAGCGGCGGCCGAAGGAAAAGTCAGTGCTTTGTTGACCCAGTACCGCCCGAACGTTTTCTCTACCCGTGTTGCAAATATTGAACCGGGCGGCAGTATCGATGTGGAAATCTCCTTTCAGGGGCTGGCGGCCCAGGATGGAGCCAGCTTTACCTGGCGGATGCCCCAGGCGATCACCCCTCGCTTCGATCCGTCCATGAACCGGCTGAAGCACCTCACGCGGCTGGATCCGCAGCAGAATGGGACTCAAAATCCGAATTCGGGAGAGGGGCTGCCAAAGGAGGAGAATTATCATCCTGAAGGCGGTCAGAATATGACGGCTTTCGAAATCGTTGTCAGGCGAGCTGACCAGCTGGCCTCTTTGGAAAGCGCAAGCCACGCCATCGTGAAAACAGATCTGCCGGGCAATGATGTGCGCTTGCAGCTCAAAGATGGTCACGCACCGGCCGACCGGGATTTCATTCTAAGCTGGACATTTGAGCAGACACCAGGCCTGAAACCGGTTCTGTTCAGAGAACAGGTCGGGGACGCTGTTTACACGCTCGGTTTCCTGTTGCCTCCGGTGGATGAAGAGAAACTGCCCGCCTTGCCAAGGGATGTGACATTTATTGTTGACGTATCAGGTTCCATGCACGGAACGTCCATGGAGCAGGCAAAAGAAGCCATGCTGACGGCGCTTGATCTGCTCAAACCGGAAGATCTGTTTGAGATTATTGTCTTCAATGATCAGTATTTCCGCCTGTTTGAAAAAAGTCTGCCGGCGTCGAGAAACAATCTTGATCTGGCCCGGAAATTTGTCGGACGGCTGAAGGCGGACAACGGAACCGTTATGTTCCCGGCTTTGGACAGTGCGCTTTCAGATCCGGTTCAGGAAGGCTATCAGCGCCAGGTTCTGTTCCTCACCGACGGCGCGGTCACCAATGAGGCCGAAATGTTCAAGCTGGTTTCCGACAAGCTGGGGCAGGCGCGCCTGTTCACGGTTGGCGTGGGCAGCGCTCCGAATGGCTGGTTTATGAGAAAGGCAGCCGAGTTCGGTAAAGGCATTCACATCCAGATTTTCGATATCCACAAGGCGAAAACCGAATTGGAAGCCCTGTTTCGGGACATGGCGAGACCCGCTTTGCAGGACATCAATGTTCATCTGGCTGCCGATGCCGATATTTATCCAAAAATCATTCCTGATCTGTTCGGGCAGCGCCCGCTGATTTTTGCGGCAAGAGAACAGGGGTCTACCGATGACGCACGTGTGTTGGCTAAAAATGCTGAGGGTCAGGTAGTTGAGTTTGGCCTTGCCGGAGGGGAACAGCTGTCAAGCGGACAGGGCATTTCCAAACTTTGGGCGTCAAAGAAGGTTGAGGGACTGATGGATGCCGGTGCCCGCGGTATGGATGCCGATATTGTCCGGACTGCGGTCCTCGATGTGGCTCTCGCCCATCAGATTATGAGCCCCTATACCAGCTTCGTGGCGGTCGACAAGACACCGGTCCGTGTGAAAGAGGACTTCCTGCAGAAGATGAAGGCGACCGGTAACATGCCGGCCGGTACCTCCTGGAAAAAAATTCACGGCCCGCAAACCGCAAGTCCAATGGCGCTCTATGCTCTGACCGGTATGGGATTTTTATTGCTCTCCATGATGGTTCTTGCCTATCGCTGGCGTAAAGAGGTCCGCTCATGATACGGGTTGTCACCGCTTGTATGTTCCTTCTCCTGTTCCTGTTGGCTCTCTGGCAGCTGGGGCAGGCAGGACTGCTGGCGGCTAAAGCCTGGGCGGCGCCTCTTTTGATCGAACGCGCCTGGGACCGGCAATTGGCAGAAGGCGGTGATCAAAAGCCCTGGCCATGGGCAGACAGCTTTCCGGTGGCACGCCTTTCTGTTCCGGACAAAGACGTAACCCGCTATGTGCTGGAAGGGGATAATATGCGCAATCTGGCTTTCGGACCCGTGTTGCAACCGGAAGAAGCGGGGGCGCTTATATATGGCCACCGGGATACGCATTTCCGGTTTCTGCAGGATCTGTCTGCTTCTGATACCCTGACATTTCAGTTAAAGGGCCGGGAGGAAACTCGTTGGAAAGTGGTCAGCCGGACTATTGTTGCTGCGGATCAGCTCTATATCAGCAAAAACACGCCTGATACCCGCCTGCATTTGATTACCTGCTATCCGTTTGATTCTGTAGATCCGGATACGGATGAGCGGTTTGTGGTTACGCTTAGCCGAATTTAAGCAAGTATTTTCCGGTCAAGAATATCTGAACAGGCATTGAATAATGTTCTGATATACTTTGATAATCTTGCGCTTGATTAACATGACGCGAGATGTCGCTTCCCAAGTTTATGCTAATGATAATGAAGAAAAATCTGATAATTTACGATAAAAGTGATATAATATTCTAAATATCAGGGTAGAAGTATTTTAAATTTAAATAATAGGTTGAATTTATAGTCAGTAATTCATTGGTTTGAGCTTTTCATATGTCTGTCGGTCATCGTATGGTTTTGCCGTTTTTTGCGGTGTTTTTATCTTTGTTTAAACTTGTATTTCCCGCTTCTGCCGCCGATCGGGCTGAAGTGATCGCTCTCGTGCAGAAATCTGCTCCAAAGTACTTTCTTGCGGATCCGGCCAATAAAGGTCTTTGCGGCGATATATATGAGGAATTGAAAAAGAGACTGTCCGGTCAGAATATTGATTTGAAGATCAATCAGCATTTTACGCCGATCAAACGTATTCTTGAAACACTCAAAACAGGTACAAATACTCTCTTTTGCGGAGCGTCTCGAGATCCAGAGCGTGAGAAGGTATTCCTCTTTTCATCTGAACCTCTGTATGAGGTGTCGAATATCCTGGTCACCCATCGTCAGAATTCAGAAAACCCTTCCTCAATTGAAGACCTGATTAACAGCGATGCGACGGTTGGTACCTATTTTGGGACAGGGTCATCGGAATTTTTAAAAAAGGCGGGTGTGGAGCGGATTAACGAACGTTTCCAATCGGTTGCAAAGGGACTGCAAAGCGTTGCTTCCGGCGAGATCGACTATTTTTTCTATCACGATCTTGGTCTTCTTTATTCATTATCCCGTTCAAATCTCTCGCTGCGGCCGGTTCCGACAAAATTCCGATCTTATAATCACTGGATGATGTATAGCGGAAAAATGGCACCAGACCTTCAGAAAAAGGTTGATCTGGAGGTATCACGGATGATTAATGAGGGCGTGATCGAGGGGATCAGAAAACGGTACGAGCCGAGACAGGATTGAACGCTTTTTTAAGAGCTTTCCATCATAATCCTGAACAGTCTGTCATGCTTCTGCCACGCTCACAGTGTAGGTGACGACTTTAAATAAACATAATGACAACGGCTGTTCCGGGCATAAGAGCTTACAGTGAATTTATTCCAAATCTTGATTCTGGCGATTGTGCAGGGAATAACAGAGTTTCTGCCCATTTCCTCAAGCGGCCATCTGGCGCTTGTGCCCTATGTGACGGGCTGGCCCGATCAGGGGTTGATGCTTGATGTGGCGACACATGTGGGAACTCTCTTTGCTGTTTTGCTATATTTTAGAAAAGACCTGTTGGACATTCTGTTTGGCGTGTTGCTCAGAAAACCAACGGATGAAGCCCGGGAAGCCCGGTATTTGTGCCTTAATCTGTTTATCGGCTCTGTCCCTGCCGTTCTTGCCGGTGCAGCCCTGTTTTATATTGCCAAAACGGATCTGCGATCTCTGCTGATGATTGCTACAATGACCCTGTTTTTTGGCGCGGTCCTGGGTGTTTCCGATATCCTCTTCAAGGGAAGCAAACCGCTTCGGGCAATGACTTACTGGGATGCACTTTTCATCGGCATTTTTCAGATTTTCGCCTTGTTCCCTGGCACCAGCCGGTCTGGTGTTACCATGACGGCCGCTCGGCTCCGTGGTTTCGACCGGGAGGAGGCCGCGCGCTTTTCCATGCTCTTATCCATCCCGGTGATTACCGGCGCCGGCCTGGTAACATCCATCAAGCTTGTCCAGACCCGCCAGTTTGATCTTGGCCTTGATGCCTTGATGGCAGGCGGAGTTGCTTTCCTGGTCGCCTATCTGGCGATTGGTATCCTGATGCGCTGGATAAACCGGATCGGTTTTATGCCGTTTGTTTGGTATAGACTGGTGCTTGGCCTCGTTCTGATGGGGCTGTATCTTTACTCTTAGTGAGCCCTGAACCCAAACGCTCCCAAAAAAAGCCATAATTGGCTCGTTGAATAAAAACAATAAATCCCCATATTAGAGAACTGATATTAACGGGGGGCAGATGTCTTTTCGGGTTTCTTCCAATAGGATTGTTATGTCGGCGCTGGCTATAAGCGCCCTGACGGCTACTTCTAACCAAATTGCTTCTGCGGGAACATTGAAACTTGAACATTCCGTTTATCTCGGCGGCTTGTATATGGGGGGTGTTCGGACAGCGATTGAGGAAAAAGGCGGCAGCTATGAGATGTTCAGTAAAGCGACAACGAATAAGTCGTTGGACTGGATGTTCAAATGGGTCGCGGAAGCGCAGTCTACCGGCAAGTTCAATGGCACCTCAATAACGCCGTCATCCCACTATCATCAGAGTGCCTGGAATGACAAAAAGCGTGGAGCGACACTGAATTACAAATCTGACGGAACGGTTAAAGCGGATCTTGTGGGTAAAAAATATACCGACTTAAAAAAATATACCCCGGTTGAACCGGAGACGACAAAGAACAGCCTGGATCCCATGAGCATGATTCTGGCGGCTTTTAAAAAAGTACAAAGCGGTCAGGGTTGCACGGGAACCTATCCGGTTTATGACGGCCGTCGCCGTTATGATGTGCTGCTTCAGGATGCCGGTAAGAAGATCTTCAAAAAATCCCGCTACTCCGTTTTTGCCGGAGAGGCTAGCGGCTGCCGGATCGAAATGAAGCAGATTGGTGGCTTCAAACGTAAGCCGGATTATCAGTTGCCGGAAGGTAGTGAACTGGTTATCTGGTCTGCTTCTCCTGTGGAAGATGGAACAGCGGTTCCGGTACGTATGCAGGTTCTGACAGATCTTGGAACCATGGAACTGCATCTTGAGCGTTATTCTGACGGAACAGTATCATTGGCCAGTAAAACTGCGGACTGACAACAGTCTGCTTTTTCCAATTTTGAAAACCGGAGGTTCAGTTATGCAACTGAGCGCGCATTTCACGCTGGATGAACTGGTAAAAAGCAGCCTTGCCAGCCGGCTCGGTATCGATAACACGCCCGGTGAGACTGAAATCAACTGCTTGAAACAGGTGGCGGAACATGTTCTGGAACCGGTCCGCAGTCGCTATGAAGTTCCTTTTTCTCCTAACAGCGGCTATCGGTGTCTGGCTTTAAACAGAGCCTTGAAGTCAAGCGACAACTCCCAGCATGTTAAAGGGCAGGCAGTTGATATCGAGGTGCCGGGTGTCACTAATCTTGATCTGGCGCTTTGGATATTTGCCAACCTGGATTTTGATCAGCTGATCCTTGAATGCTATGAACCCGGGACGCCAAACAGCGGCTGGGTACATTGCTCTTATGTTCCTGAAAACGGGCGCAAAGAGGTATTGACTTATACGGACGGTAAGTACCTGAAAGGCCTGATCACCTAGAGCATATTTTGTTTAATAGGAGCCATTTGACAGTTTTTTCGGGTCTGCTGACCAGGCGTGTTTCGCGCCGTGGTCTTGTCTGACCACAAGCGGAACACAACACCGTCAGGAGGCCCGAAAAAGCGGCCTTCGGTGGGCCAAATCAGTCCATCTCCTGTGTTGCGGCGTTTGCTCGATGCACCGCATCGCACTGCACGCCGCGCCTTGGATATGAACTGATTTGGCTCCATC
>DIYE01000287.1 GCA_002428885.1 Alphaproteobacteria bacterium UBA6062 | reverse complement strand
CCGCTAACGAGCAGATAACCGGCCAGCCCGATCAATGACAGCAAAGCAGCCCATTTCTTCACCGGATATCGTAAAGCGATACCCGGAACGAGGCTACCTGCGAGCCGGATAACAAAAAAAATCAATCCTCCAATCATCCCCATATGCAGCCCGGAGATCGCCAGAAGGTGAGCCAGGCCCGCCTCCCTCATATGATCCAGCTCCTGTTTGCTCAACAAGCCTTTATCTCCGGTCATGATTGCAACGGAAAAGCCGGCACTCTCTTTCGGACCGTTCCTGACGATATATCGGTTGATGGTATCACGCAGCCAGGACGAGAGATCTTGAAACCGCAGATTGTCGTGCTTTTCATATCTTTCAAAGCGCCCCAATGTATATCCAACAGCCCCTATTTGCCGATAATAGCTTTCTCTTTGGAAATCATAGGCGCCCGGATAAGCGGGCGGCGGCGGCGGTAGTAAAACAGCTTTTACGGAAACACGGTCTCCGGGCCGGATGTCATCTGATCCGGTACGGGACGTCAGGCGAATTTTGTGCACAACTGGAATGTCTTTTTTCTGGAAATCCGGCTCTTCCAGAACCAGCCTGTGTTTTTTATTACCGGCGCTTTTATGAAGAACAGTGGCCGTAAGCACGGTTACTACCTTTTTTTCAAGGACCGGTGCCTTAACCATCTCTGTCCTGATAATGGCGGTGGAAAACCCTGCCAGGCCGATTATAAGGCTGAAAACTGTCACATAGATGACTTGGATATGTCTTATGAAGGAAAAAAACAGAAGGAAAAGGGGGAAAACGGGCAGTAAAAGCCAATAGATTTCCGGATGCCAAGTGATGTTGAAGTAAACGGCGATGCCAATTGCAAACAGGACAGGAAGCCACAAAAACCAGCGGCTGCGTTCCTGCAGCAAACAGGATAAAAACCGCAAAAAGGTATTTCCGACTGTTTCTAACACATGGCTGCTCCAACGCAGGCTTGCTCAAATGCACGACAAAGAGTAAAAAAGCCCCAGAAATCTAGACGGTTTAGATATTAAACCTGTAATTGAATAGAATGCAAAGTAAATTGCCATGACTGTTGTGACCAGATTTGCCCCCTCTCCTACCGGCTTCCTGCATATTGGCGGTGCCCGGACAGCCTTGTTTAACTGGCTGTACGCCAAAGCCAATAATGGAAAGTTCGTTTTGCGGATCGAGGATACGGATCGGGAACGCTCAACAGATGAAGCAATCGACGCCATTCTGGAAGGTATGAAATGGATGGGCCTTGATTGGGATGGCGAGCCGATCTACCAGTTTTCAAGGCGCGAAAGGCATATGGAAGTAGCCAAGCAGCTTCTGGAGGCGGGAAACGCCTATTACTGCTATGCTTCCAAAGAAGAATTGGCAGAAATGCGCGAAACCGCCCGCGCCGAAGGTCGTGCCCCCGGCTATGACGGTCGCTGGCGGGAACGCGATCCATCAGAAGCTCCGACAGGCGTTGATCCGGTGGTCCGCTTCAAATCTCCTAACGAAGGCGACACGGTTATCCGGGATGCTGTGCAGGGTGATGTCACCATTGCCAACAGTCAGCTGGATGATTTGATCCTGTTGCGGGCCGACGGCACGCCGACTTACATGTTGTCCGTCATTGTCGACGACCATGATATGGGCGTGACGGATATTATTCGCGGCGATGATCATCTTACAAATGCGGCCCGCCAACTCCAGCTTTACCATGCCCTCGGCTGGGATGCTCCTAAAATGGCACATATCCCGCTGATCCATGGTCCAGACGGCGCGAAACTCTCCAAACGTCATGGAGCCCTTGGCGTAGAAGCGTATCGGGATATGGGATATCTGCCGGAAGCCATGCGGAATTACCTGCTGCGCCTTGGCTGGTCACATGGTGATGATGAGGTGATCTCCACCGAACAGGCTATCGAGTGGTTTAACCTGGAGAATATCGGGAAATCGGCTTCTCGTTTTGATTTTGACAAGCTGGAAAACCTGAATGGTACCTATATTCGGAGTGCCGATGATGCCTATTTAACCTCCCTGATTGTACCGCTTCTGGAGCAGAAAAACAGCGTTTCAGTGACAGATGAACAGAAGGGGATGATAGAAAAAGCCATGAACGGCTTGAAAGAGAGAGCAAAATCAGTAATATCCCTCGCAGACAGTTCGCATTTCCTGATTGCCACACGTCCTTTATCTCTGGACGACAAGGCCGCGAAACTGATGTCATCTGATGCTTGTGGGGTGCTGGTGCGTCTAGCTGACAAACTCGACGGTCTGCCTCGTTGGGAGAAAGAGGCTCTTGAAACTGTAGTTCGTGATAGTGCAGAAGCCGAAGAACTGAAACTGGGTAAAATTGCGCAGCCACTCAGGGCCGCGCTGACTGGTACAACTGTATCGCCCGGAATTTTTGACGTCCTTGAGATTCTCGGAAAAGAAGAAGCTCTCGGACGCATCAGAGACGCTGCGAAAAATTGAATTTTCGCGCCAAGGTCCTGAACCTGTGTCTCGGCCAATATTGAAATGTGGACTTGGTTCCGTAAGGAACTCTGCAACCTGAGGTCAGAATATTCTGATCGTAATTAAAGGGAAAGAATATATGAGTGGCTCTAAAGTTACCGGTACCGTGAATTTCGACGAAAAAGACGGTGAACCATTAAGCCTTCCATTGATCAGCGGATCCGTTGGCCCAGACGTCATCGATGTTCGCAAACTTTATGCTTCTACTGGCCATTTCACATATGATCCGGGCTTTACGTCAACAGCCTCCTGTGATTCAGCCATTACATATATTGATGGTGATGCTGGTGTTTTGATGCATCGGGGTTATAAAATTGAAGACCTCGCATCCCAGAGTGACTTTATGGAAGTTTGCTACCTCCTTTTGAAAGGTGAGCTTCCGGATGCTGAACAAAAAGCCAAGTTCAGCCACGATATCACCTACCATACTATGCTCCATGAACAGCTGATCCAGTTCTTCAAAGGCTTCCGCCGGGATGCACATCCGATGGCCATCATGGTTGGTGTCGTAGGCGCCTTGTCTGCTTTCTATCATGACAGCACGGATATTAATGATCCCAAGCAGCGGATGATCGCCAGCTATCGCCTGATCGCGAAAATGCCGACAATTGCAGCGATGGCCTATAAATATTCCGTTGGCCAGCCTTTCATTTATCCGAATAATGAACTGTCTTACGCAGAGAACTTTCTGCATATGACGTTCAGCGTTCCGGCTGAACAGTATAAACTGTCTCCAACCATTGCTCGCGCCATGGACCGGATCTTTATTCTTCACGCTGATCACGAACAGAACGCTTCCACCTCAACAGTTCGCCTTGCCGGCTCTTCAGGTGCAAATCCGTTTGCCTGTATCGCTGCCGGTATCGCTTGTCTGTGGGGACCGGCCCATGGTGGTGCTAACGAAGCCGTGCTCACCATGCTGGAAGAAATCGGTTCCGTTGACCGGGTTCAGGAATTCATCGCCAAGGCCAAAGACAAAAATGACCCGTTCCGCCTGATGGGCTTCGGTCACCGGGTTTACAAGAACTATGATCCGCGCGCCAAAGTGATGCAGGAAACCTGTTATGAGGTTCTCGAAGAGCTTGGCATCAAAGACGAACCGATGCTGAAACTCGCCATGGAGCTTGAAAAAATCGCTCTGGAAGATGAGTATTTTGTAGAGAAGAAACTCTTCCCGAACGTGGATTTCTATTCCGGTATTATTCTGAAAGCCCTCGGCTTCCCGACCAGCATGTTCACTGTTCTGTTCGCTCTCGCCCGCACGGTTGGCTGGGTTGCACAGTGGAACGAAATGATGGAAGATCCGGGACAGAAAATCGGTCGTCCGCGTCAGCTTTATACTGGCCCTGCAGAACGCCCTTACGTTCCGCTAAACAACCGTAAATAAGCTTATGGCTTCATCGCGCATCAGTGTCAGACAAAAGAACCCTTCGGCTCCGGCCGAAGGACTGATGCGCGGTCGTAAACTGATCCTGAAAGCGGCAAATGACAACCAGCCGCCGCTTTCGGAACGCCTCACCAAAATTGCCTTTTACAGCGTACCGCTGCTTGCCGCTGCTTTCCTCGGGTTAACCTGGTACTTCGCCTGAAGATACGAGCTTTAACAAGACGTCTGCCGCGCGCTCGCCCGGCGCCTCTCCGCCATATCCCAATGCCGTCATTGCAGATTGATATCCCTCCAACTGCAAAGCACATTTGGTCTGATTTTCGAGTAAATCAATGATAGACGATGCCAAAGTTTCTGGCACACAGTCTTCTTGCAGATGTTCAGGAACCACCTCCCGATCTTCGAGAATATTGACGAGGTTGGCGTAGTCCACTTTCACTAGCTTTCTGGCAAGCCAGGCTGTTATGGGATGCATCTTATAGGCAATAACCGATGGCAAGCGGGCCAGAGCCAGTTCAAGTCCCACCGTTCCCGATGCAGCCAGGGCAACCTCTGCTGATGCCATTGCATCATATTTCTCGGATCCCTCAACAATGATGGTACGAATATCCCAGTCAGATAGATGATCGCGAACAAGTATGCCTGACTTCCCTATGACGGGGACCGTGATAACAAGATTAGGATGCCTGACTTTTACCCGCTCTACCGTTTCTCTAAAAACCGGAAGATGACGCGTAACTTCGCCACGCCGGCTCCCTGGTAGTAACATTAGCACCGGCACTCCATCCGGCAGATTATGTGTTTCCCGAAATATTTTGCGTTTTCCCTGGTCTGCTCCGCACTCGACAACAGAATGACCGACAAAGCTCGACGGCAATCCTTCCTTTTCAAAATAAGGGGGTTCAAAGGGTAGGATCGTCAGCAGGTGATCATAAAGCCTCGCAATTTTTTTTGCCCGCCCGGGTCGCCAGGCCCATACCGACGGCGCAACATAATGAACTTTCGGGAAGGACGATGACGTCAGCTTTCGCGCTACCCTGAAACTGAAATCAGGAGCATCAACGGTTACGAATAAATCAGGTTTGATATCCTTTGCAGCTTTGGCCGTCTGATTTATGCGCTTTAATAGCGCCGGAATTCTCGGTAAAACTTCAGCAATCCCCATGACCGTCAGTTCGTCCATGGGAAAGAGGCTTTCTAAGCCTTCTTCCGCCATTAAAGGGCCGCCAACACCGAAAAATTCGATTCTGTTAGCTGTTTTGCCTTTAAGGCCGGCCATCATTCGCGCAGCTAACGCATCACCGGAAGGCTCTCCTGCAACCAGAAAAATCCTGAGTGGCTGTTCTCTCATGTCAGCGACTGCCAGTGTCGATTTCTATATCAAGAGAATGGAGAAAAATCCCTGACTGATCAGCCAGCCGAATGACCTCATCCGCATCTACAATAAGGCAGGCACCTGCCTGAACAGTAATTCCCTTGAGGTTAGCCGCGGTTACCTGCCGAACGGTATCAGGACCGATCGTTGGCATATCTGCCCGTAAATCCTGCGCTGGTTTTGGAAGCTTCACCAGAACACCGGCTGGATAGTCTCTTTTCATATCAGCGCACCGCGAAATAAGGTTTTCAGTTCCTTCCGCGGCCTCAACGCCCAGTACATATTCATCCCGTACGACGACCGCCTGCCCGATATCAAAGGCGCCCAGTGCCCGGATAACGTCTCGCCCTTTATCAATATCAAGCCAATCCGCTTCTTCCGGTTTCAATCGGCCAAGTGTTCCGGCGCCGGCAAGCAAATCTCCGGTCAGTTCATGCACTCCGATAATCTCAAAGCCTTTTTCTTCAACATAGGCGGAAATCTCCCGCAGCAATCCATCATCGCCTTTACTGATGGTTTTCCCGATCCGGCCCAACAATTTAAGTCCCTCTAAATCCGGAAGAATGTTTTTAAAATCCGGTCGCGCGACAGGGCCAACCATGGTAACCCGCTGACAGTTTTCCCTCTTCAGTATTTTGAGAAACCGGCCAATTTTTGTGATCGGGATCTCTTCAAGAGGAAAGCCGACATAATCACGCGGATCCGCTTCACCTTCGACGAGTAGCAGAAACGGATCCTCACCTTGTTCTTTCAATTTTTCGGCCAGACTTACAGGCAGATCCCCTTTGCCCGCAATAATTCCGATACGCCCTTGATCCGGCTTATTCGGGTTGGCAGAAACCACGTTTGGTCTCTCCATTTATGAAAGCAAGAACGGACTTAACGACTTCCGAACCCGGGAATTCAGCGGCAACTATTTCAGCTCTTTCCTGAAAAGTCTCATCGCCTGAAAACAGCATTTTATAAGCATTTCTGAGAGCATGAATTTCATCTCTGGGAAAATCGCGGCGTTTCATACCGGTCAGGTTCAGGCCTTGCAGGACGGCCCTGTTACCGGTTGCTGAGCCGAACGGGATAATATCCGTTTCAACACCGGAAGCGCCACCGATCATCGCATGAGTACCAATGCGAACGAATTGGTGAACGGCAGACAGTCCTCCAATAATCGCAAAATCCTCAATAATCACATGACCGCCCAGGGTGGCATTATTCACCAGGATAACGTTGTTCCCGACAAGACAGTCATGCGCCACATGAGCAGCTACCATAATCAGACAGTTATCCCCGATACGAGTCAGACCACCACCGCCTGCCGTGCCCGGATTGACGGTTACATGCTCCCGAATAACAGTATTGTTGCCGATAACAACTTCACTATCCTCGCCGTGAAATTTCAAATCCTGCGGGTCATGCCCGATGGAAGCAAAAGGAAAGATCTTACAATTTTCCCCAATTGCCGTTTTTCCGGCGATGGCTACATGGGACTTCAAAACCGTTCCGGCATCAATGGATACGTTCTTTTCGATCACGCAGTAAGGACCGATTTCCGCCGTCTCATGAACGAAAGCACCGTCCTCGATCACCGCCGTCTTGTGAATGTTATCCATCAGGAACCAACAATTTCAGTTAAAAGATACTCTTTAGCTATCAAGATGAGAGAGATCCCTCAAATCAAGCTTTGTTTCAACGCGTTTCCCGGAACTCGTTAATCAGTAATCATGGCGGCAAAATCAGCTTCTGCGACTTTTTTGCCTTCCACTTCTACCACTCCTGAGAATTTCCAGACCGGCCCTCTTTGTTGCCTTTTCTCAACTTTAATATGCATGACATCTCCCGGCGTCACAGGGGACCGGAAACGCGCATTGTCAATTGACATAAACAGCACATGCTTGTTGGAATTGCCTGCATCCAGAGATTTAATGACAAGAACACCGGCCGTTTGCGCCATGGCTTCTACAATCATGACACCCGGCATAATCGGTCGGTTCGGAAAATGTCCCTGAAACTGAGGTTCATTCATGGTGACATTTTTAATTCCGGTAGCCTTTTCGCCCGGCACAATATCCTTCACCCGATCAACCAGCAGCAACGGATAGCGATGCGGCAGCATCTGAAGGATATCCGTAATCTCGAGAGTATCGACTGTGTTTTCAGCGCTCATTGGCTTTTTCCCTTACCTTTCGCCAGCTGTCTGAGTTTGGCGACACTTCTAAAATGTTCTTTGCGCGGCGCCGCTGGTATGCCGGCATAAACCTGTCCCGCCGGAATATCTGACATAACGCCTGATTTGGCCGTTACCTGTACACCGGTACCAATCTTGATGTGTCCGGCCAGGCCGACTTGTCCGCCTAAAACCACAAAGTCTTCCAGCACAGTACTACCTGAAATACCGGTTTGAGAGACAATGATACATCCCTGCCCCAGTTTTACATTATGGCCGATCTGAACAAGATTATCGATCCAACAGTTATCCCCGATAATCGTATCTGGCCCTGCCCCCCTGTCGATTGTCGTATTCGCGCCAATTTCAACATTGGAACCGATCATAACGCGACCTAACTGAGGGATTTTAAGATGTCCGCCAGGATCCGGCGCAAATCCAAAGCCGTCTTCACCAATACGAACGCCAGCATTTAAGGCTACGTTATCACCCATATGGCAACAGCGGACCGAAATATGAGACTCTAATCGGCAGGCTTCACCGATGTTGCAGCCTTTCCCGATAAAACACAGAGCTCCAACGGTTGTATTGTCGCCAACAACGACCCCGTCTTCAATAACAGTATTTGGCCCTATAGAGACATTCTTGCCCAATTGGGCACCGGATGAAATGACAGCGGTCTCATGAATGTCTCCTGTCCCTCTTTTTTCAGGGTAGAATTTTTGAGACACCCTCGCATATGCTTTATAGGAATCCGATGCAACAAGAAGGGCGACGCCTTCTGGGGCATCTTTGACATAACTTTCAGGAAGGATACAAGCAGATGCCTTCGTTTCCTTCAAAGCGTCCAGATATTTTGGATTACTGAAAAAACTGATATGTCCCTCAGCCGCAGTTTCCAGCGGTTGGACATCTGAAATAAGGATGCCGGGCTCGTCTGTTTTTTCCAGCCTGGCACCACATAGATCTGCCAGCTCTGCCAAAGTAAATGGTCCCGCATTATCAAAGAAATTCTGATCAGCCATTATTTCTTCTGCAATGGAACGAGTTTTACCGGTATGCTTGGAACGGCCTTATTAAAAGCAGTAACAATTGAATCTGATATATCCAGAGTTTTTGCACTAAAGAGAACCTGCTTTCGTTCAAGAATCATGTCGGCTTTCACCGATTTCGCTATCTTCGACACGATTGGCTCTAATGCGGTTTCAATATCCCGTACAACATTCGCCCTCGTCAAAGAAAACTGGCGAATTTTTGCTCTGACCTCTGTTTGAAAATCGCGTGCCCTGCTTCGAAATTCATCCCGTTTGGTTGAAAAAGCTTCCGGAGAGAGAATAGCTCGTTGCTGTAGTAATTTTTGCTCTTCATCCCTAAAAGCCTGTTCTCGGGCTTTTTGGCTTTCTCTATATTGCTGCTCAAGCGCAGCAATTTTCTCTTCCGCCTTTTTCATGGCATTAGACCTAGCAAGTATTTTTCCCAGATCGAGCACAGCAATAACCTCTTCCGCCACAGCCGATTTTCCATCAACAGGCGAGAAAGCAATAGCCAGACCCAAAAACATCAAAGTGCACAGTCTACGGGTATAAATCATTCTAAAACCGTGTTCCAAATTCAAGCTGGAAAACCTCGTCATCATCAAAATCTTCTTTAAGAAATGGATATGACACATTGACTTGCAAAGGACCAAAAGGTGATGTCCAGTTCACACCAAACCCGACAGAAGCCCGAATAGATGCTTCATCAACGATATTGGGATCACTATCATCGATACCAGCCAGCGTACCGGCATGCACAAAAGTTCGGCCTAACAAACCAAATTCTTCCGGAAAGCCCATCGGGAACCTGACTTCTGCTTTACCAACAATATAGGCATTGCCGCCTAAGGCATCAGATGTAACACGATCACGAGGGCCTATCCCCGATTTTGCAAAGCCTCTAAAAGTCCTTCCTCCAATATTGAAGCGCTGAGCTAAGATGACATCTTCTCCCAATCCAAATATATATCCAGCGTCAGCTCCCAAGCTCAGGACCACGTCATCTTCATAAACTGGGAAAAAATGTATATACTCAGCTGTTGACGAAACAGAATAGACATCTCCGCCTAATCCTGAAAAGTTTTGCCCAAATCTATAACGATTACCTTCCGTCGGTAAGATGTTATCGTCGAGATAGTTAAAAGATAAAGAGTACCCAACAGAAGAAGTCAAAAATTCCCCTTCTGACTTTCTAATAACGGTAGATGCGGCAGCCCCCACATTATCAATTTGCTCGTTAACTAGAGAATAATTCACATTGGCAGAAATATGTTCTTTGATCGGAAAACCAGCGCGGAGACGAAAACCAAGTCTATCAAGGTCATGACCACTCTCATCTTGAAGATCACGACGTACGTTAAAAATATCAAAACCAGTCCGCAATTCCTTTCCAAGGAAATATGGTTCCGTAAATCCGAGATCTATATTCTGATTATCCGTACCCAGTGAAATTTTAAATCTCAAATCCTGACCTCGACCAAGCAAATTTCGCTCACGTATCGTTAAGTCTCCAGATAAAGAATCTGTGGTTGAGAACCCTGCACCAATGCTTAATTCGCCCGTGGATTTCTCCTGAACATCAACATTGATAACCGTCTTATCTGCTGAGCTTCCCTCTTCCTGTGTTACTTCAACTTTTTCAAAGAAATTCAGAGCGCGAATTCTTGATCTTGATCTACGTAGCAGTGCTGTATTAAAGGCATCACCTTCCGCGAGCTTAAACTCCCGACGGATGACGTGATCCAGCGTACGGACATTACCTGTAATATTGATACGTTCAACATACACTCTCGGGCTTTTCTTAATCTGGTAAGTAACACCGATAATAAGGTTTTCAGGATCACGATCTACTTTCGGTCGAATATTTACAAACGCATAGCCCAATTTGCCCAATTCGAAAGTAATTGCCTGAATACTCTCCTCAATCGCGTTAGCATTGTAGATCTCACCTTCAAATGTCGTCAGAAGAGAGCGAATACTCTCCGGTTGAAGATCCTTGACCTCACTCTCGACATCAATTTTTCCGAATGTATATTGCTTTCCTTCATCTAAAGCAAAAGTAATAAAGAAACCGTCTCTATCGGGCGTCAATTCTGCAATTGCAGAGACAACCCTAAAATCGGCATAACCTTTACTCAGGTAATATTTCCTGAGCAGCTCCCGATCGAATGTGAGTCTGTCGGGATCGTAGGTATCACTGCTGGAAAGAAAATTATACCAGCGGGTTTCGTCTGTAGAAATCTGGCTCAGCAGGCGTTTATCCGGGAACTTTTTATTACCCACAAAGCGGATTTTCTTGATACCGGTCTGCTCCCCTTCATTGATCTCAAAGACAAGATCGACACGATTCTGTTCCAGCTGTATCACCTTCGGTTCTACAACGGCCGCAAAACGCCCACTGCGACGATATACGGTAATGATCCGCTGGACATCGTTTTGTACCCGGGCTCTCGTATAAACAACTCTGGGACGGAGCTGAATTTCCGCATTCAAGACATCATCCTTGATGCGACGGTTCCCTTCAAATGCCAGCCGGTTAATAATCGGATTTTCCACGACGGAAACAACAACAGCACTACCATCCCGGCGAATGGAAACATCGGCAAACAATCCGGTATTAAAGAGCGCTTTCAGGGATTTATCGATACGGGAGCGGTTGTAAGGTGATCCAACGGAAAATAGGAGGTAGGAACGAATGGTCGACGCTTCAATACGCCGGTTTCCATCCACTCTGATATCCGAAATATTGTTCGCACTCTGAGCATGGGCGACATTCCTTTCCGGAATACTCACACACAAAGACGCCATCATCAGCGCACAAACGAAAAGCAATACTCGCAAAACTCCACCCCCCCAGCGGATAGCTGGATACAGATCCTGTCAATTTAACCTGTTATTTCAAGAAAACAGGCCGCTGAAGAAATCCGTGATCCAAGGTTTATTCAGGTCATTCCACGTGGCAAATACCATTAGCATCAGTACAAGCGTTAGTCCAATACGGAAACCGATTTCCATCGTTTTTTCGCCAAGTGGTTTTCCTTTAATCGCTTCAAAGACATAAAATAAAAGATGCCCTCCATCCAACATGGGAATCGGGAACAAATTTATAAGCCCGAGACTGATGGAAACGAAGATCATAAAATTAAATAATGACAACAAATTGTCTGTCAGGCTTTCACCCCGCTTTGCCGCGTCCCCGGACATTTTCAGAATACCAAGCGGACCACTCAGTTCCTTGGTATCCCGTGCCCCGGTAATCATCTGCCCGGCTCCTTTAAGGGTCGCTGTCGTGACGAACCATGTCTGGTTCACAGCAGCAGAAAGAGCGCTCAGAAGGCCGTGTTCCCGAAATTCCCGCTTTTCCGAACGAATACCCAACTGGCCGATTTTCTGCACATTACCATCGGCATCAACATGCTCGACAATATTCGGTGTTATATTAACCTGGATTTCCTGACCATTCCGGTCGAGCTTAACAACCAACGGTTCATCCAGGCCGACCAGGACTTTTTGGCGCAATTCCTCGAAACTGCCGATTTCATCACCATCGACCGTCAGAACTCTATCCCCCGGCTGAATACCTGCAGCCATGGCAGCGCTATCTTCGAGGACTTCCGTTGCAACCGGTGGTGTATGAGCCTGCCCCAATGTGATAAACAAAAGCGCAAGAGCTGCAATTGCGAATAGGTAGTTTGCCGCCGGACCTGCAAAAACCACTGCAGCGCGCTGCCACAGAGGTTTATGATGAAAGGAAACAGTCCTTTCTTCTTCCGACATTCTGTTCACTTCACTGTCAGCGTTACTGGCAACACCGGCATCGCCGAAAAATTTAACATAGCCGCCGAAGGGAATAAGGCTTATCCGCCAGCGGCAACCGTTTTTATCATACCAGCCAAACAGTTCTTTTCCGAAGCCGATTGAGAAAACATCGACTTTAACCCCACAAAGCCTGGCAACTTTGTAATGTCCATATTCATGAACAAACACCAGAACAGTAATAACTGCAATAAAGGCAGGCAGATAAATCCAGTTGTCAGCGATCAAATTCATATCGATCCGGAACCCTTGTTGTTAACCTGTTTTTCGCTTCAGAATTGCCAGAGCATTTTCACGCCCTTTGCGATCTTCTTCATATATATCGGAAATATCTGAAAAACGTATAAATTCCGTCATTTCAAGTGTTTCTTCAACAATATCGGCAATATCCAGAAAACCGATCCTGCCCTCCAGGAATCCGGCTACAGCAATTTCATTAGATGCATTTAAGATCGTTGGCGCTGATTGTCCAGCAGTCAAAGCCTCTTTTGCAAGGCGAAGGGCCGGAAATCTCTGATCGTCAGGATCCTGGAAAGTCAGCGTTCCAATCTGCCCGAGCTTCAAATGCTGAGCCTTAAAAGCATGCCGGTTCGGCCACCCCAAAGCATAGGAAATAGGTGTCCGCATATCAGGTGTCCCCATTTGCGCCAGAACGGAACCGTCACGATATTCAACAAGGCTATGCACAACGGATTGTGGATGAACCAGAATACTGATTTGATCTTCAGTGACCGGGAAGAGATGAAAAGCTTCGATAAGCTCCAATCCCTTGTTCATCATTGTCGCTGAATCGATAGAGATTTTCGCACCCATATCCCAATTAGGATGAGCCAGAGCCTGCTCTCTTGTGACATGGCGCATGTCTTCCTTCGAAAACTGCAGGAAGGGGCCACCGGAAGCCGTTAATATCAGTCTTTCAACCTGGTCCAGTTGATTAGGGTCCAGAACCTGAAAGATAGCATTATGTTCGCTATCAACGGGTAGCAACGTTGCTCCATGCGCCCTGACGCTTTCCAGAACGAGACTACCGCCGCAAACCAGGGATTCCTTATTTGCAAGCGCTATGGTAGAGCCAGTCCTGACGGCGGCAAGCGTGGGGGCGAGGCCTGCCGCTCCGACGATAGCGGACATGACCCAGTCCACCTTCTCACCGGCAGCATCGACAAGTGCCTCTTCACCAGCCGCAACCTCAATATCCGTTCCGGCGAGTAACTCGGCAAGATCCGCGTAAAGGGCAGAGTCCCCAATAACGGCTTTCTTTGCGCCGAATTCCCGTGCCTGTTCCGCAAGCTTGGTGATATTTTTGTTTGCAGTCAGGGTTCTGACATCAAAATCTGCAGGTTTTTCCCGGATCAGGCTAAGCGTGCTCTCACCAACAGATCCTGTGGATCCCAAAATACAGACAGACTTCGGGCCAGAAGAGTATGTCGGCAACGAATCCGTGACCGGTAGAGCGCCATCCATGCTAAAGTCCTGCAATACTAACAATCAGATAAAGAGCCGGAGCAACGAATAAAACACCGTCAAGGCGATCAAGCACACCTCCATGACCCGGGATAATATTGCTCGCATCCTTTATGTCAAAATACCGTTTCCAGGCAGATTCAGCGAAATCACCAATCTGTGCCAGAACCGCGAACAACGCTCCTGCTCCCGCTGTTTGCCAGACAGGTATTTCCTGCTCTATGAAATATGTAACGGATACGCTGGAAACAACCGCAGCAGAAATCATGCCGCCTACCAGGCCGGCCCAGGTCTTATTTGGGCTGATGGAAACCGCGATTTTAGGACCGCCAATGCTGCGGCCTGCAAAATAAGCACCTGTATCCGTAGCCCACACAACAAAAAACAGGATTGCTGTCAGGGCCAAGCCTTCTCCGTCAACAGCTCTTAAATTGATAAGACACAGGATCGGAATACCGATGTAAAGAGGACCAAGGCCGGCCCCTTTCCATTCAGCCCCTCCTTTTCGGATAAGGGTCAGAATAAAGATGCAGATCGCACAAATAAGAAGGGACACATAAGCGCTGCTTTCCTGGCCTTCAAAATTCAAATAAAATGTCACCAGAAGCCATATCGCAATAAGGATGCAGTAGCTTGCCTTGTTGTTTCGAAAAGAAGCCCTGCTCCACTCAAAGCACATAACCATCGCCGCGACAATCAGGAAGCCGCTAAAATAAAAGTCACCCAGAAAGACGGCAGCAACGGCGACGGGAGCCAGGACGGCGGCTGACAGAATGCGAAGTTGAAGAGAGGACAATTTATTTTTCTGAGCGGGTCCGTCAGACACTTACAGCTCCATACCGGCGGCAACGACCATAATATTCTTCAATCGCCTGCTCCAAGCAGGTTTTATCGAAATCCGGCCACAGGACATCCAGGAAAACCAGCTCTGAATAGGCACTCTGCCATAGCAGAAAATTACTAAGCCTTTTTTCGCCGCTCGTCCTGATAATCAGGTCCGGATCCGGCATATCCGATGTATCCAGGAAGCCCGCCAGTTTTTCTTCACAAATATCCTGCGGGTCGAGATTGCCGGCTTTTACCTGTTCCGCCAGTAACTTGGCAGCCGTCACGATTTCAGCCTGCGCACCGTAATTCAGTGCGATCGTCAGGACCAAATCATTATTTTCGTGTGTCTCTTCGCACGCAAAATTTGCCAGCTTTTGAATATCTTCAGGCAAGCGGCTCATATCGCCGATAAAGTTCACCCGAACTCCAACTTCCTTGAGTTCTTTAAGTTCACGTTTAATAAAAAATTTGAAGAGACCCATCAGATGATTAACTTCTTCTTCCGGACGCTTCCAGTTCTCGGAAGAAAACGCAAACAACGTGAGATAAGGCACGCCAAGTTCCCTGCATCCCTTAACGGCCTCACGAACAGCTTTTGCTCCCTGCTCGTGCCCTTTTAAACGACTTAAGGAGCGACGAGTCGCCCAGCGGCCATTGCCATCCATAATGATAGCAATATGCGCGGGCGGATCCGGTAAAAAAGTGGTCGACTGAACAATCCCCATCAATCAGACCTGCATGATTTCCTGTTGCTTATCCGTCAGCATGTCATCGACTTTTTTAACGTATGTGTCGGTAAGCTTCTGTATTTCATCCTCAGAGCGCTTCACATCATCTTTTGACATGTCACCGTCTTTTTCAGCGGCTTTGGCATCATCAATGCCATGACGTCGCACATTGCGAATGGCGACTTTTGCCTGCTCCGCATATCCACTTGCTACTTTAGTGAGCTCGACGCGACGTTCTTCTGTCAGTTCGGGAATGGGAACACGAACTGTCATGCCATCAACAACCGGATTAAGCCCCAATCCGGCATTGCGGATCCCTTTTTCAACAGCGGCGACATTGCCCTTGTCCCAGATCTGAACAGCCAGCATCCGGGGTTCCGGTGTGCTCACAGTACCAACCTGAACAAGAGGCATTTCGGCACCGTATGATTCAACCATCACCGGCTCCAGAAGGCTCACATGTGCCCGTCCTGTCCGTAGACCTCCAAACTCGTTTTTAAGCGCGTCCAGAGCACCGTTCATTCTTTTTTCCAGGTCCTTCATATCTGGCCCAGCCATTTTTTTCTCCCTTGTCCGCCAGCCCTTGATGACCGGCTCAATCTTCTTGACTATTCAATCCCTTACGTCAGACAACTTCAGTGAAGCATCCTTCTTTTTGCAATACTCTAGCAAACGACCCGGTTTCCTGAATAGAAAAGACCAGAATCGGAATATTGTTTTCCCGTGCCAGGGAAATAGCCGCCGCGTCCATAACCTTTAGATCATTTGCAATCACATCAAGATGAGTTAGCGTATCATAGCGCTTGGCGTCGTCATTGGTGCGCGGATCTTTATCATAGACACCATCGACATTTGTGCCTTTCAAAAGAGCGTCACATTTCATTTCCGCTGCGCGAAGCGCCGCAGCCGTGTCTGTTGTAAAAAACGGATTGCCTGTTCCGGCCGCAAAGATAACGACGCGTCCACGCTCAAGGTGACGCTCTGCCCGGCGGCGGATATAGGGTTCACAGACAGCAGACATGGGGATTGCAGACAGAACCCGGCTGTCCATTCCCTCTTTCTCGATAGCATGTTGCAAAGCCAGGGCATTCATAACGGTCGCCATCATTCCCATATAGTCGGCGTTTGCCTGATCCATCCCCTGCGCCGTTCCGGAAACGCCCCGGAAAATATTACCGCCGCCCACAACAACGCATATTTCAACGCCCTTCTGGTGAGCTTCCTTGATGTCTCCGGCTATCCGTGTGGCTGTTTCCACATCAATACCGTATTGCTGATTTCCGAGAAGTGCCTCACCGGAACATTTTAACAGAACCCGTTTATACTGTGGTTCGCCTGACATCCTAATCCCCGAGTTTATACGAAATATGCTCAAAACGAATTTCGGGAAGACAGCATACAGGATCGGTTGAATTTTGAAAGTAATCCTGTCATCCCATAAAAATATGGCGGCCCCGTGTCCGAGACCGCCATATTAAAATCGATAATGCTGACCTTAACCGCTTACCGCAGCAGCAACTTCAGCAGCAAAATCAGCTTCTTCTTTTTCGATACCTTCGCCAACGGCATAGCGAACCATACCGGAAACTTTAATCGGGCTTCCGATTTCTTTGGCTTTCAGCTCAACCGCTTTCTCAACAGAATTCTCTCCATCGATCACGAAGGTCTGTTTCAGAAGAACAACTTCCTGATAGAATTTGTTCAGACGACCTTCGACCATCTTGGCGATAATCTCTTCCGGCTTACCGGATTCGCGAGCCTGCTCAGACAGAACCGTCCGTTCACGGTCAACAGAAGCAGGATCCAGTTCTTCAACGGACACAGCTTCAGGATTGGTCGCAGCAACATGCATGGCAATCTGCTTGCCGAACTCAGCGAGTTTGGCTGCATCGCCTTCACTTTCAAGCGCGACAAGAATACCGATCTTACCAAGACCTTCTGCAGCTGCGTTGTGAACATAAGAAGCAACGACACCGTTCTCGACGCTCATGCTGGCGGCCCGGCGAAGGTTCATATTTTCACCGATTGTCGCAATAGCGTTTGTGAGTGCGGCTTCAACATTATCGCTTCCACCCGGGAACGGAGCAGCTTTGATGGCATCCAGATCACCGCCGACGTCTTTGGCGACAGCAGCGATGCC
>DIYE01000049.1 GCA_002428885.1 Alphaproteobacteria bacterium UBA6062 | reverse complement strand
GGGCTGCTTTACGGGCCGCCGAGCGGGCTCTGCCACTCCTGAAACCCGGACACTCCCTTAGATTTGCTCTCATGCCGGAAGGTGTCGATCCGGATGATCTTATCCGGGAGCAGGGACAGGACGCCATGAAGTCTGTTTTGGATCAGGCGTTGCCGCTCTCGGATTTACTGTGGAAAAAGGAATTTGACGGTGCTGCGCTTTCAACTCCCGAGCAGAAAGCGGCTTTTGAGCGGGCGCTGATGGGGCATTGCGAACAGATCCAGGATCCGACGGTCCGAGATTATTATAACCGTTATTTCAAGGATCGGCTCTGGAAGTGGAACCGGTCCTCCGGGCAGCATAAGCAAGGGCGCAAACAAACAGGTAAACAACAGGGACGATTCGGTCGAATCGCGAATCAAAAGGGCGGATTTGGTAAAAATGAGGGTTTATCGAACCCCATAAGCCGATCCGTTAAAATAGGGCGGGGAGAGGAATTGCTGCTTCTGACGATCGCCAATCACCCGGAAATCCTCGAAAGTTACTTCGATGAATTTGCCTCGATTCAACTTTCTGTCCCCGACCTTGACAGGCTGCACCGGGCAATCATAGAAATTGCAGCTTCCGAATCAGATCTTGACTACGGTGGCATGAAGCACCACTTAAGCATCCGGGGTCTGTCAGAACTGACCGGAAAGCTGGACAGCAAACTGGCCGGATCGCTGGACTGGTTTGTCGAGCCCGAAACAGCGCTGGAGGACGCAACACGGGGGTGGCTGCATTTACTGGCGCGCTACAAGCGCGAGTTTCTGCTGCAGGAACTAAAGATAGCACAAGAGCAATTGGAAAGAGATGTAACACGCGAAAATCTCGACCGCTTGAAAATGGCACAAAAGGCTCTGCAGGAAGCAGAGGGAAATGAAGCGGAACTTGATGGTTTTGGTGTTGCATCCGGACGGGAAACCGGATTTTGAGAGATAAGCGGATAGCCCGCCGTCAGGTGGCGGGTCGTCAATGCAATTCAGGAGTTGAAGCTAGATGGCCATGAATAGTGCAGAGGCAGCGGAAGCGCCGGAACAACGGGAAGATGCACCGGATAGCCCGCTGATTGATGCCTCACAGGCTGCTGTGAAAAACATGCTCGCCAAAGCCAAGGAAAAAGGCTTTGTGACATTTGACGAACTGAATGAGGTTCTGCCGCAGGATCAGATGTCGTCGGAACAGATCGAGGACACCATGTCCCTGCTGTCCGAGATGGGCATCAACGTTGTTGAAAATGACGAAGCCGGTGAAGAAGCCTCTTCAAGCGAGAGTGAGGAAGAAGGGCCGGAAGACGGTACTCCGGAAAAAACGACGGAAACCAAGCCGGCCACAACCGGGGATCGGACCGATGACCCGGTTCGCATGTATTTGCGTGAAATGGGCACGGTTGAGCTTCTGTCTCGTGAAGGCGAGATCGCTATCGCCAAGCGTATCGAAGCTGGCCGGGGCAAAATGATCGGCGCCATCTGTGAAAGTCCGCTGACCATTCGCGCCATCCTCAACTGGCGGGAACTGATGTTGCAGGAACAGCTGCTGCTCCGCGATGTGATTGACCTTGATGCCACTTATGGTGCCGGCGCGGCTGCTGAAAAAGCGCTGCAGGAAGGCTTCGATGAGGATGCCGAAGATGATCTGCCGGCGGCCGACCTGAGCGGCGATGCCTCTGAAGAAGAGGATGATGCCGAAAGTGAAGAACAGGAAGTGGACGAGGACGGCAATCCTGTAGAGCGTGAAGATGATGACGGTGATGACGATGCGGAAGAAAACACCATGTCTCTGGCCGCTCTGGAGGAGACACTGAAGCCTCAGGTTTATGAGCGCTTTGATGAAATTGCCAAGACGTATAAGAAGCTTCACAAACTTCAGGAAGCGCGCCTGACAGCAGCGTTGGAAAATGAAACGGTCTCCAGCGCTCAGGAAAAGAAATATGAAAAGTTGAAAGGGGAACTGGTTAAACTGATGGACGATGTTCATCTGACCAACAACCGGATTGAGGCGCTGGTTGACCAGCTTTACGGTATCAACCGCCGTCTTATGAGCCTGGAAGGCAAGCTTCTCCGTCTTGCTGAGCGGCATAAAGTTGCCCGCACAAGTTTCCTTGAAAATTACTTTGGATCCGAACTGGATCCGAACTGGATCGAGAAGGTTTCCGGACTGAAAGCAAAAGGCTGGAAGGATTTTACGGCCAACGAAGTGAGCGGGATTAACGAAATTCGTAGTGAAATCATCAAGATTTCTTCTGAATTCGGCATGCCAATGACGGAATTCCGCCGTATTGTCAGTACCGTTCAAACCGGTGAAAAAGAAGCCAGCCGGGCCAAGAAAGAGATGGTGGAAGCCAACCTTCGTCTGGTGATTTCCATCGCCAAGAAATATACCAACCGCGGCCTGCAGTTCCTGGATCTGATTCAGGAGGGTAATATCGGTCTGATGAAAGCGGTTGATAAGTTTGAATATCGCCGCGGTTATAAATTCTCGACTTATGCGACCTGGTGGATCCGGCAGGCCATTACCCGGTCTATTGCGGATCAGGCCCGGACAATCCGTATCCCGGTCCATATGATCGAAACGATCAACAAGCTGGTCCGGACATCCCGTCAGATGC
>DIYE01000148.1 GCA_002428885.1 Alphaproteobacteria bacterium UBA6062 | reverse complement strand
CCATCAATGATACCTGTCACCATCTGCGCGGACGTCCCATCGAAGGTAACATCCGAGCCACTCAATAGTGATATGAGTGGTGTGTTAATGGTCGCGCCAGACAAGGTCATATCCCCAGCACCGGCAATCAAGCCTCCACCGCCAGTGATATTAATTGTACCGTTAATATCCAATACGGCAGAACCGCCTGTGAAAAACCCGTCGGCTGTCAGGTTGCCTATTTTAGCGCCTGTTGTCACCACCGTACCATTACCGCCGGTGGATGTGTAGGCTTCCGTATTCAAGGCATCGCCAAAGGTTGCATCGCCGCCCGCCGTGTTGACAGTCACAGCTTTCAGCGTATTCGTCGCACCAACTGCGCCGCTAACAACAGTCAACGGACCACTTGTGTCATCAATATTAAGGGTACCGGCCCCATCAGAGCCCGTCGTATTATCGACTGCACCGACGAACTTCTTGCCGGCGGCCAGACTGATCGTGTTATCCGCCGCAAAAGCCACATTACCGGTTACATCATCACTAAAAGCAGCTGTACCGGTACCGGAGACCGTAATCGTAGTCGCATTTACCGCACCACCAAATGTTGCCGTACCACCGCTTGTATCTACCGTTACGGCCTTAAGTGCATCAGTCCCGCCGATGGTACCAGAGACAACGGTCAGATCCGCACCAATGGCACCGATTTCAAGCGTTCCCCGAGAAGGGGTTGCGGACGTATTATTGACATCACCGTCAATAACCTTACCAGCGGCCAGTTTAACAGTACCATCATCACCAAAAGCAACATTGCCCTTGACATTCTCAGCAAAAGAAACCGTACCGCTTTGATTAACATTGACCGTTCCTGCATTAACAGTGCCTTCAAATTTTGCTGTACCGCCCACAAAACTTACAAAGACAGCATTAAGAGAATTGGAAGCACCAACGTCCCCGGTTACAGTACTGGCACCGATCCTCAAGAAACCGTTGTTATCCAAACCAGTTTTATTATCGACACTTCCGTCAAGCGTCTTGCCGTCTGCAATACTGACGTTATTGCCCGCTTCAAGATTGATGTCACCCGTTACATTTTCAAGAAAATTTACTGCGCCGGTCCCAGTTACCGAAATGGTCACCGCATTGACAGCACCGCCGATGTCCGCGTTGCCACTGCTCGTTTCCACAACAACTTCTTTAAGAGAGTTGGTCGCACCGATGGAACCGGAAACCAAGGTCATAGATCCCAGCCCAGAGTTACCGACACTCAGCGTCCCGACACCATCCGTTCCCGTTGTATTATCAACATTGCCAGTCAACATCTTGCCGTCAGCAATATCAACGGCACCATCCGCAGCAATTTCCAAATTACCGGTGACGTCATCGCTGAATGTAGTCGTTCCTTTACTTTCAACTGTAATCTTTGTTGCGCTGACCGCTGCTTCAAAGGTTACCGCAGTATCAGCGCCGATGGAAACCTGATCCAGCGCTTCATTCGCGCCAATCGCTTCTTTAAAGGTCACCGTATTGGCGTTACCACTATCAGAATTGGCGACGGCCAGTGTCACATTATCGCCGGTATCGACAGCATCTATCGTCGCCTCAATGGTCAGGTTTTCGTTATTAACAGTGTCAACCGTCATCGTGAGCGTCGGATCAGCGGCACCACTGCCGATGTTAATGTCCGCAGCGGATGAGCCTACGGTCGACAGGATATTCCCCTGAAAAGTAATATTGTCGTTGGTTGCATTGATCTTAATCGTATCACCTGCATTACCATTGGCATCCACATCACCTGCAAAGATAACCCCGTTTGCCGTCCCCGATGATGTGATATTAAGGGTCAAGTTTGTTATACCGCCGGATTGCGTCACTATCGCCGCGGGCGTCGCGTCTGCCCCCAGCGTGATCGCACCAGTATTACTATCAATCGTTACGCCAACCGGGCCAACTTCATCACTTTCCACCAAACCGGTTGCATCCGTCGCCGTGATCGTATCACCATTCGTTACCTCGGTGGCCATTGCTCCGGACACACTAACCATGGCGGTAAAGGCCATAACAGAAATTCCGCCCAACAGCGCCGTTTTAAGCGATAATTGATTGTCCATTTTACTCATTTACTAGACTTCCCCAATTTGCAAGCGATAGTGATTAGCAACATCGAACCCTCGAAATCCGTGCATCACACCAAATTTTTCATACTTTCTTATACGTTAGCATTAGGACTCAAGAATTTCCAACTTTGTTTTCTTTCAAACCATTTAAATTGAACCCCGTGATCAATATATCACTCATGCGAGTAGGAAAGCTTACATAAAACCGTTATTATGAGAGAGTTTCATCTCATCTCAGCGCTGAAAAGCTCCTCGTAAAACCTTTCAATGACGCCTTTATGACAGTTGTCTGATTACTTCCCCAGGCCTTAAAACCAACATTCAGATCAATACCTGCTTTCAAAGACTGCAATAACTGGTTGTCCAATTTAAGACTGGTATCGCATCCAGCCTTTGTGCACTGCAAAAACTGGAGAGGAATCTCTTTACCTTTATCTATTTTCAGTGCGGCGCCAACCCTAAGGTCAATCCCTAATGGCATCTGTAAAATTAAGTGGGGTTCTCTTTTTTCAGTCTTTTTATTTAAGACATATACTACTGACAGCTTCAGTATTTTCCCTACTATTTTTTCTTCACCATTTACGTTTTTCTTGAGAAAAAGCTGTTGCGTGATTCGGCAGCTTTTAGGATTGCTCCTATCAACACATACTTTTTGCCATACAGGCTGGCTTGCGGCCTCCACAACTGATGAACCGATAAGAAATACGGCCCCCAAGATCGCGAGTGTTACCGCTGAAAAGAACTTCATATTATTGCTATCCCACTGACACGGCCCACATAGGCAATGCTTGTTTGTTAGACTGATATTCCTTTACGACTAACATAATCATCATTTCTAATCTCGGATTAACCCGCAATAGCGCAAAAACAAACCGATCTTCTTCCGGCTGGAGCAGGAAGCAAGACACAAAAAACCGGCACTCTTCTGAGCGCCGGTTTACATAAGGTAAGGGGTATACCTTCTGCTTAACTTTGCTTGGCGCGCTGACCGAGACCTTCGATAAAGCCGGTAATATCACCCAGTTCCCTGGCCAGCCGGTGAAGGTCGCCTGCTTTTTCCATATGAGGTGCCGCATTTTTTTCAGCGACGGTTTCGGTCAGCATTTCGAGGGCGGCAAGGTTGGCCATGTTCGCCCGGTCTGCAACAGTCTTACGATCCAGTTTGGCCGGTTTGGAGATATCAGCCTTCAGGCCATCCACCAGTGATTTCAGTTCCGCCTGTTGCATCTTGCTTTCCTCTTGTCCAATCCCTTTCGCAACGCCTTAAGAAGCGCGCAATTTCATATATTAGAAAAGCTACAGCGACATTCTAAACAAATCCTTAACAAAGCTTCAAAGAAATTTAGGAAAATTCACTCTTTTACGAAAATCGAAAACAAGTTCTTAACTATTTTAGTCAAAAGTCGCAGGCGAGGGCCGGAAACAGAGGCGTTCCGGAGACAGAATACGCATGAGGGGACATTGCATGACAAGTGATACAGCGGAAAATCGTCGGGAGCATCGGCGAATTCTGGTATCAAATCCGACAACCGTTACTGCGGGCGCGGATGGTGAAGAAATCCCGGGCCGCATTCTGAATATCTCGGCGGGGGGTGCCGGTATTCGGATGGATGTGCAGCTGATGGATAATACCCGCATCACTGTAAATATTGAGAATTTTGGCATCGTACCGGCTAAGGTCGTCCGCCAGATGCAGGATGGTGTCGCCGTCAAGTTTGAATTATCAGCAGAAAAAGAAAAGCGCTTTATTCAACAGATCACCGATATCGTCGAGAAGAAACGCGAAGAAGAAAACCGGAAAACAGCCTGATATCTTGTGGATTTTGGTAGGCACACCAGAAGGTGTGCCTTTTATTTTGAGATTTATCCGCCCTGACGCCCGGCAAACAGAATTTGGCGCGCGTCTTTATGAAATTCTTCCGCACTTTCCAGCTCGGCCTTAATATCAGCAAGGCTCTTTTGCCGGTCAGCGTCACTAAGCCCCTCCCCGCCCCGAAATTCAGCAAGACTTTCAGATCCGGCTTCTGCAGCCAGTTGAAATCCTTTCCGCAGATACGCTTCTTTTCGGTTTTCGATCCAATTTTCAAGTGAATCCACCTGCGTTTGTGTAACCTGCATACTTTCATATCCCTAAAATGCTAATTTTCCTGTTTTAGTCGAAGATCAGAAACGAACTATTAACTTTGCTTTCGTATACCTAAAAATTATTGAGAAATGTTGGAAATACTGCAATCCAACCTTTTTCTGTAGTGGGTTCGCCGATATGCGAATGGTGGTAAAAAAGGGTTAAAAATGACGTCGCTGACGCCGCAGGAAATAATGATAATGCTGGACCAGCATGCCAAATGGCTGCGCAATCCTAAAGACGGCAAGCAAGCCTCTTTTAACCAGCAGGATTTTTCAGGGGCAAACTTTGAAAATGCCAAACTCCAGAAATCCATTTTGTCCGGATGTCGACTGTCACGGGCTATCCTGCGGGGCGCCAACCTTATTGCCGCTGATCTGTTTGCTGTTGATCTGACCAAAGCAGATTTGACAGACGCCCTGCTCATACGCGCCGATCTGAGGGGTGCGGAACTGAAAGGCGCGCGCCTGAACGGTGCCAATCTCCAGGAGGCCGACTTTAGAGGAGGCTCCATGATCCTGGCCGGCGGGCGGACCGTTACTTTTGGTTCTTCCGATCTCAGTGATTCTGAAATGGAAGATGTGATTGCGGAAAAAGCCAATTTAACAGGCGCCAATCTGGCAGGCGCTTCGCTTTCAAACGCCAATCTCGCCTATTCGCAGCTTAGCGGCGCCAATCTCAGCGATTCCCAACTCAACAATGCAGGACTGATGGGCTCGGACATGTCCGGCTGCAATTTGGCGAATTCAAACCTGAAAGGCGCTGATCTGCAAGGTGCTAATCTGTCTGGAGCCAACATCGATGGCTGTGATTTTGCCAATGCGAATTTGCGCGGTGCAAATCTGGAAGGCGTGGATCTCAGCAAAGCAAAAGCGGTCGAAAAAGTGGAAGAAGAACATGCCTCTACACCTCTTCCGCCCAATCTTCAGTCCATCCTCGAAAAACACTTCACCTGGGTGGCCTCCAATGGCTCGCAAGGTGAGCGGGCGAATCTTATGGAGATGGACCTCTCCAACATGGACCTGAGCGATTGTGCGTTAAGTGGTGCCAACATGCGCGGGGCAAACCTGTCCAAAGCCAACCTGCGCGGTGCGCAAATGGTGATGACCGATATGTCTCACTGCAACCTGACGGGCATCAACCTGTCTTACTCCGTGATGGAAGGTATAAATCTGTCCCGCTCTAACCTGTCAAAAGCAAACCTGACCGGCGCAATGATCACTGCTGTTGATTTGAAAGATCCTCACGGTGTTCCGCTCGGCAAAAAGTGGCCTGCCAACCTGGCTGCTGCCGTTTTTAAAGGGGCTGTTTTAAAGGATGCGGATCTCACCGAAGCCAATCTCATTGACGCGAATTTTATTGGCGCGGATATGACCGGTGCAATTCTGAGCGGTGCCGATATCGAAGACACCAAATTCGATCCCAAGTAATCAGGCAATCATTGACACGCCGGTATTAAACAAGGCTATCGACATTAAGCTACTGGATTCGCTTGAAGCTTTCGGCCAACGCAGGGTAATCAAAATAATCCGTATGACGGATCACTTTTCCATCTGCAACATGCAGTATTGATACACCGCGGGAGCTATATGTAACATCCCCCTCATCCCCCATGCCAACCAGCGACGCTGGAACAACTCCGTCAGTTTCCACCATCAAAACAACCCGGTCGTTGGAGAGAAATTTTTCTGTATAGGTAATATTAATTTCGCCACCCAGGTTAGCTTCCATAAAGTTGAGAAAGGCTTCCAGGTTATTGAGCTCTGGAGGAATACCAAATTCGCGAGGCGCTGATGGGTCTTCAAACACCATGCCTGATGACGCAACAATGCGTACCGTATCAAAATCCCCGGCATAAAGTGCATCATAGTACTTCGTCGCGATATCAATCTGCGTCTTATCTTGTGCCTGTACCGTTAGCGAAGTCGCAAACAGTAAAAATGGAACGATGATCGCTTGCGTGAGGATTTTCCGTTTTACCATTCCTGTTGGACAGCCTTCTTTTAAAGTGTTTCTATTTTCAGGATCCATGTACACACAGCGTGTGCCCATAAGTGATATATTTTGCAAGGTCGGCTTTTATCATGACGGCTCATAATCATCAAAAGATGAACGCTGTCAGACCTGTTCCTAACGTCCAGACTTCAGCAGAGAGCGTATCCGCGCTTTTACAGATGCAGCCTCTTCACTCAGCGCTTTTTCGAACAACTCCTACACATCCGCCTGCATGTCGGGATATATTTGCGCCAGCAGAAAATAACCATTATATGCCCAGGCCCGGACAAATTTGTTCTTTTCCAGCAGACAGTTTTCAATAAATGAAACCAGTTGGTTTCTATCAGCCTCTCTCATATTAAGATATTGAAAGCACTGTAAAATATGTAATTTTTCTTCCCAGTACTTTGATTTTTCAAGGTTTGAAAAGACGGCGCGTGACAGTTCTTGAGAAAGTGCTCCTTTTACCTCCAGGTAGCGTTTAAGGAGCCACGACGCTTGCGTTGCTGTCTCTTCTTTTCCAAATTCTTCGATTAACAGAGAAGGGAATTGGGGGTATCGCTCATACTGATCGTATATCTCCTCCAGCCATGCAACAGATTTGCCGTCCCAATCGCGCAAGCCGCTTATCAGGTCATCACTGACCTTCGCCTTTTGCATCTCTGTTAATGAATCTTGTTATCGTGACTGCCTGGTGCACATTCATAGACATGAACGAAATATCCCGCCATAGGATTTCGGTCGAGATATTCCTTTAGGTAATCACGGCAAGCATCGCTGGCATCCCGGATCAAATATTGCCACAAAGGCTCCATCGGCGCCGTTCTCGTGTCATGGTGCGGAATGCTGACGGATCCGCCCCATTCCACATTAAATCCGTTTAGGTAATTTTCAGCATAATGGCGAAAAACAGAGGCTTCATCAATTCGCACCCCTGCCTTGTTTTCAAAACACAAACGCAGATCCATGGCATCCTCTTTTAGTATCCGGCCCCCATTCTATCGCACCTTGGAGACAAGATCTATTCATTAGGGGCAACCTTCGAAACAGAAGGCTCTATATTATGCCGTGGCAGATAGAGATGAACATCCGTTCCGATGCCAAACACACTTTCTATCCATATGGCCCCTCCGGATTTTTTTGCAAATCCGTATACCATACTGAGACCAAGCCCGGTTCCCTTACCCCGTTCCTTGGTTGAGAAGAAAGGCTCGAACACTTTTGTAAGATCTCTTTTTGAAATGCCGTGCCCGCAATCTTTCACCGTTAAAACCACATAATCTCCAGGTGGTATCTCCAGCCCGGGATCGGGAGCGTTCAATGTTTCATTCCGGAGCAGGACTTTTAATACCCCCTTCTGATCCATGGCATCTCGAGCATTGATACATAAGTTCAGAACAGAATTTACAAACTGATCCGGATCCACATAACAGCTCCATAAATCAGGTTCTGATTCCAGCCTCAGTTCGACACCGGATCCCATACTGCTGCGTAGCATGTCCATCATCTGGTCCAACTGGCGCTTGGGCCTGATCACATGGGGCTTCAAGGCCTCTTTCCGGGAAAAGACCAGCAGCTGGTTGGTGATACTGGATCCCCGTTTAGCCGCATAAATAATATTGGCGATTTTGTCATCACCCGGCAGTCCTTCGGACAGCAATTGCTCTTTCAAAAGTTCGGCATTTCCCATCATAATACCAAGCAGATTGTTGAAATCATGCGCAATCCCGCCGGTCAGATGCCCGACGACTTCCATCTTTTGGGACTGCTGCAACTGAGCTTCGAGCTCGGTACTCAAGGTAATATCCTTGCCAACACCACGATATCCCAGGAACATCCCGTCTTCCGCGTAGAAGGGTTTTCCGGAAATCTGCCAACGGCGATGCTCTCCGTCCTTACGGACAAAAGTATAGGTAAAGTCTTTGAAAGACCGCTTGTTATCCAGATCCTCAAGATGCTCTCTCCAGAACTCCTGATCCTCGGCCTGGGTCACTAATTCCGCTCTCGTCATACCAAGCATATCGTTCAGATCCATACCGGCATATTCGCAGGCTGAATCGGAAATATAGGAAAAGCGGAGCTGATTATCCGTCTCCCAGTACCAGTCGGATGCTGCTTCCGTGAAACCCTTAAACCTTTCCTTGCTGCATTTCAGCTCTTCCTGTGCTTTCACCTCAGCCGTCACGTCCTGCTGAATGGCGATATAATTAGTGATCCGTCCATTTCGCTGTACAACAGGTGTCACCGTCTCCTGGCACCAGAAGAATTCTCCGTTTTTTCGTTTGTTATAGACAGTACCTTGCCAGCTTTTCCCCTGCTTAATGGTATTCCAGAAGTCGGAATAAGCAGAATCGCTCGTATGGCCGGAACTAAGAATTTTTGGTGTTTTTCCAAGGCTTTCAGCCCTTGAGAAACCGGTAATCTTCGTAAATCCCGGATTGGCATAGCGTATGATGCCTTTCTCATCCGTAATAATAATGCCGTTGGGTGTATTATTGACGGCCATCATCAGTGTTTTAAGCCGCGCGGCATCCTCAACCCGGCTTTCGGATTCTTCACTAAAGCAACCGCTTCCCCGAAAACCGGTCAGGTTGTTCTTGTCATCAAAAACAGGGATTGCCCGAATGTGTATTTGGGAACAAGCACGATCCGTACTGGGAATCGGCAAAGGAGGCAGAGAAAATTCCTCATTCCCGGCCAGATACCCCGCCAAGGCATCGAACGCCGGTATATCCGTTACTCCGACGTCATGCATCAGCCTCTCAAACAGACCAATGATATTCTCACCCGTAAACGACCCTTCCGGATTCCGCAAAGCGTTCTCCAGTCGGCCATTCGAATAGGTTAATATGTTGCCCCTGTCTACTTCCCACAGCCAATCAGAAATAAGATCCTGAAAGCCTTCCAAGCTGCGGGCCTGCACAAGCTTCAATGATGCCAAGATATCCCCTTAAGCATCTTCAAGGCCTCTCCCTGACCTGAAAATGCACCTATCTATTTAGCTCTCTATCACCCAGTAAAGGTCATTAGATTTAATTTTTTGTAAATTCTACCCGCTTTGTCAATTATTTAAAACTGTAAAATCAATAGCTTAGCTGGTCAGTCGGCCTATCAATATATCTTTTGGACTATAGATCAGGATCATTTTCGGCAAATCCATAGGCTCAAGCGCATAGATATATGCGTCTATGAAAAACATCGGGAAAATACTAGGGAAGGAAAATCAGCGACACCGGTGTCTTACCGGAGAGCCTGAAAATGGCATCCCCTAGGGGAGTCGAACCCCTGTTTCCAGAATGAAAATCTGGCGTCCTAACCACTAGACGAAGGGGACACAGTGTGTCGCTGGAGGGAGGATTTAAAGGTCTTCGCGGCACTTAGCAAGAAAAAAATTCGATCTTTCCCAATTTTTTTCATCCTCTCCTAAAAAGGTCGCCAAAGCCATGCTTTATCAGGAAAGCCTGATAGCATCCTCAATCAGGATCTGGGCCGAAGTCTCGCCTCTCCAGGTGTTTTTACGAAGATGCCCCGCAATATGAAAACTGGCTCCCTGATGGGAAAGCAAGTTGTCTCCAAGCGGCGTATCAAGAGACCGGAAACAAATCCCGGTCAAACGTCCCCGGTTCCCTGCGCCTGTCATGATACAACGCACATGATTCTCCCCGACAATCTTCGCCGAAACGATACGGGTATGGGACAAAACAAATCTCGGTTCCGGATTGCCGGCTCCGTAAGGGCCTGCCATCTCCAGATGATTAATCAGATCAACGGATGCCCCCTCCACGCCAATCGCCCCGTCAATCCCGAGGCTAGCGGTTCTGGAGGCCTCTGCCACATCACCGGCCAATCTATCGTTCAGGAAATCCGTAAAGGCCGCGATATCATCAGCCGCCACCGTTAGGCCGGCCGCCATGGCATGTCCGCCGCCAGCCTGGATCAGCTCTTTCTGACGGGCAACACCGATCGCTGTACCGAGATCGACGCCGGGAACAGACCGACCCGATCCTTTTCCGATACCATCTTCCAGACCAATCACGATGGCCGGACGATTATAAGTTTCCTTCAACCGGCTTGCGACAATACCGATCACACCCGGATGCCAGCCTTCGCCGGCAGCAACAATAATAGGATCATCGGCTTTGCCGCCCTGAGCCACCTGCTCAAGCGCCTCTTCCGTCACCGTTGCCTCTATCGTTTTTCTGTCCTGATTATACTGATCAAGGAAACGGGCAAGCTTGCGACATTCATCAGGATCATTGCTGGACAGGAGCTGCGCTCCAAACTCCGGTTTTCCGACTCGCCCGCCAGCGTTAACCCGAGGGCCAAGCAAATATCCCAAATGATAAGTGCCAGGTGTCTCGTCAAGGCCTGCGACATCGCTCAGAGCGACCAGGCCGGGGTTAGCGCGCCTGGCAAGCACTTTAAGCCCCTGCGCAACGAACGCTCTGTTCAGGCCTTTCAGCGGAACTACATCGCAAACGGTTCCAAGGGCCACGAGATCAAGGAGGGTCATAAGGTTCGGAGGTGTATCCTCACCAAACCAGCCACTTTCCCGGAGCTCTCGGTTCAGGGCAACACATAGCAGGAATGTAACTCCTACCGCTGCCAGATACGTAAAATCCTGACTTTCGTCGTGGCGCTTTGGATTAACGACGGCCGCCGCTGTCGGTAACCGGGTTTCGGCCTGGTGGTGATCGACGACAACGACGTCAAGATCCAACCGCTTCGCTTCTTCCAGAACATCAAAAGAAACAATCCCGCAATCGACCGTAACAATCAGGGAGACCCCTTGGTCCCGGAGGGCGGAAAAAGCGCCGATATTGGGGCCATACCCTTCCTTCAGGCGATCCGGTATATATACGAGAAGGGGATATCCCAGCAGATCAAAGAAGCGTTTTAGAAGACCCGACGACGTCGCGCCGTCGACATCGTAGTCACCAAAAACGGCGACCTTCTCCCCGGCCCGGATAGCAGCCACAATACGATGACTCGCAGCGTCCATGTCCTTGAAACTGGACGGATCAGGCAGAAGGTCCCTTAATGTGGGATTGAGATAGCGTTCCGCTTCGTCAAGCCCCACATCCCGACCGGCCAGGACCCGCCCAACAATTTCAGGAACCCCCAACCTCTGCGATAAGGCAAGCCCCCGTCGCTCATCGGTGGACCGGAGGCGCCAGCGCTTTTCTTTGAGTGAGCATTCTACATCCAGAAAAGCCGGTATCGTTTGCTCACTCATTGCATTGCTCCGGATTAGTCGGCGCGGTGATCACCGCGTACGTAGCGAACCGTTCCCGTGTGGGAGCGCATAACGATGGATTCTGTATGAACACGGTTCCGAACCTGGCGGACACCTCGCAGCATGGAGCCGTCGGTTACACCAGAAGCCGCAAAAATAACATTGCCGGCCGCCAACTCTTCCAGGTTATAGGTCCGGTGCAGATCGGTGATACCCCATTTGGCAGCACGGGCCTTTTCATCATCATTGCGGAAGACCAGGCGACCCTGCATCTGTCCGCCAATGCAACGAAGCGCGGCAGCAGCAAGAACGCCCTCAGGCGCCCCGCCTGTTCCTACATACATATCTATACCTGTCTCAGGATCTGCTGTCGCCATAACGCCGGCCACGTCACCATCAGAGATCAACTTGATACGGGCACCGGTCTCACGAATACTGGCGATAATGTCAGCATGACGCGGACGATCCAGAACACAGGCCATTGTCTGGTTGACAGGCACACCTTTGGCGTCGGCAATAGATTTCATATTGTCACCGGCGGAACGATCAAGATCGACAACACCCTCCGGCAGGCCACCGCCAACCGCAATTTTTTCCATATAGGTGTCTGGTGCATTCAGAAAGTTACCGGATTCGGCAAAGGCGATGACGGCCAAAGCGTTCGGTCCGCCTTTTGCGGTCAGGGTTGTGCCTTCCAGTGGGTCCAGCGCAATATCAATCTTCGGTCCTTTTCCTGTTCCAACCTTCTCACCGATATACAGCATGGGAGCTTCGTCCCGCTCCCCTTCACCAATAACGATCGTTCCGTCGATATCCAGATCATTCAGGGCATTGCGCATGGCATCCACAGCGGCCTGGTCAGCGGCTTTTTCGTCGCCAAGACCGACAAGATTACAGGCGGCACGTGCGGCAGCCTCGGTTACGCGAACAATCTCAAGGGTGAGTTTTCTATCAAGTGATGCAATTTCAGACATTCGTAATTCATCCAGCAATTAAGACCCGGTTTCGAACCGGGTATTTTAAAGTTTGGCAATTCTGATCATGCGCGGCACATCCACGCTGTGTTCAAATTTACCGATCCTGTCCAGTGCCCGCGTCAGGGACGCTTCCTGCACTTCATGAGTGGTCAAAACCACGGAAACGGCTTCTTCCGGAGCACGGCCCCGTTGCAGAAGACTTTCAATGGAAACTTTTTCGTCCCGGAAAACAGCGGAGATATCCGCAATGACGCCGGGACGGTCATAAACGGTCAGCCTGACATAATAACATCCCACATGTTCCTCGACAGGCACGCGTGGAATATCCGTCATCTTGTCGACCGGAATACCAAAGGTTGGTGACGTTCGTCCAGCAGCGATATCGACAATATCCGCAACAACAGCCGAGGCTGTCGGACCTTCACCGGCTCCCCTACCCTCATAAACGGTGCTGTCAACGAAATCACCTTCTGCGACAACGGCATTGAATACGCCGGAAACATTGGCAATCGCCGTATCAGAACGCACCATACAGGGGTGAACACGCTGCTCAATGCCTTTCTCTGTCCGGCGTGCAACGCCCAGCAGGCGGATCTTGAAACCGAACTCCTTGGCAAAAGCGATATCCAGCGCGGAAACTTCCCGGATGCCCTCAATATAAACGCTGTCGAAATCCACCGGCGTACCGAATGCCAAACTCGCAAGGATGGTCAGCTTATGAGCAGCATCCACACCATCGATATCAAAACTCGGATCCGCTTCCGCATAGCCCAGTTTCTGGGCATCCTGCAGGATATCGTTAAAGTCACCGCCGGTTTCTTCCATTTCCGTCAGGATGTAGTTGCAGGTTCCGTTGAGGATCCCGTACACCCGACTGATACTATTTCCGGCAAGCCCTTCACGCATCGCCTTGACAATCGGAATGCCGCCGGCGACCGCAGCCTCGTAGTTAAGAGCAACGCCCTTTTCTTCCGCCAGTCTGGCGAGCTCCGTTCCGTGAACGGCAAGCAAGGCTTTATTGGCTGTAACAACAGGTTTGCCTTCTTCGATGGCCGTCAGACACAGGTCCCTGGCGACACCTTCACTGCCGCCGATGAGCTCCAGAACCATCTCGACATCAGGATCCCTGGCCAGATCAACAGCATTGTCATACCAGGTCATTCCCTCCAGGGAAACCGGCCGGCTCTTGGTTCTGTCCCGGCCGGAGACGGCGACAATCTCGAAATTTGCATCTGCTTTGTCATTCAGCAAACGGGTATGCTGCTGAAGGATCTTGATAACACCAACACCAACGGTTCCAACGCCTGCTATGCCGATCTTCATTGCTTTGCCACTACTTCTCTTAATTGTTTACTGACTGTCTGAATTACTTATCCGGTGCAACACTTGCCAGATGTTTTTCCGCTTCCGCCATGAATTTCTTCACATTACGGCAAGCCTGGCGAATACGCTGTTCGTTCTCTACCATGGCGATCCGAACGAAACTGTCTCCATGTTCCCCGAAACCCAGTCCGGGCGCAACGGCTACTTTGGCTTCCCGTAACAAAAGTTTGGAAAATTCCAGGCTACCCAGATGCCGGAACGGTTCAGGGATCGGTGCCCAGGCAAACATGGTGGCCTCTGGTGACGGAATGTCCCATCCAGCAGCCGCCATTCCGCTGATCATCACGTCCCGGCGATCCCGATACATGGTTCGGGCTTCCTCAACGCAATCCTGAGGACCGTTAAGGGCCGCCGTTGCCGCCACCTGAATCGGCGTGAAAGCACCGTAATCCAGATAGGATTTAATGCGGGTGAGCGCCCCGATCAGCTCCTTGTTACCCGTTGCGAAACCCATCCGCCAGCCCG
>DIYE01000026.1 GCA_002428885.1 Alphaproteobacteria bacterium UBA6062 | reverse complement strand
CTTGTCTTCGGTCGCTCTATCCAGGCGTCGTTAGCTAACCTGGCGACCGTCGTTGTTGTTGGCGGCAAGGACCGCATTGTCGTTGGCCATTGTGGCTGTACCGGCAACGGCAGCAGCGATGTCACCGCGGGTCAGGCCGATGTCGCTGAGCTGGCGGCTGTCCATAGCCATCAGCTGGGCGTAGCCTTCGCGGCGGGTGCGCCAGTCGTTGTAACGGCTGAACAAAGGTGCGAACGCTTTAACCAGTTTCTGGGCCAGTGTCGGGGCTGCCGGAGCATTACCGCGAACGGCCTGGCGGATTTCACCGCGGGTGATGCCGAGATCTTTCAGTTCCCGGTCTGTCATGGCTTCCAGAGCGCCAACCGCCTTGTTGTAGTCGCGGCGCGTGCGGTAAGCAGCGGCCAGACGACCAAAAGCGGTCTTTACGGCGTTGTGAACATATTCGCTGCGCAGCTGGTGAGCGCGGGCGATCATCGCATCCATGTCAACCTGGTTTGTGTTGGCTTCAACCGGCTGCAGCATGGCAATGGCTTCCAGTTCTTTTTTCGTAAAACTCATCATCTTCTTTCTCCTATACAATCGGGCCTCTCGGTCCGGACCCAATGCAATCAGGCAATTTTGCCTTCGATAACATGCAGCTGGTTTTCATTGGCCGCTGCATCGGTATTTCTTAGTTCTGCCTGGACCGCCTGTTCAATGGAGGTTCGGCCCAGATCAATTTCAATCTCTGTCAGAGCGGTGGTCTGGAGATCCGCCTTGTCCGTCGACTGAAAAACCGCCTTGAGTTTGGCGAGGATGCCGTTTGCCGATTGCTGAACCGGTTTCTGTGCGTCCATATCAAAGCCGTATTGCAGGTGCAGGGCTTGTCCGTATTTTTCATTTCGACTAAACATCTCGATCTCCTTACCAAGTGCTCTTGATGGATCTTATATTGCACCGCACACATTAAAAAACAATGACTTAAAGGCCGATTTTGGCCGCTAAGATCGTAATGGTGCATTGCAGAAAATGCATAGCTCCGGTTGAAACCCGCTTCCGGATAGGTCATATTCGGGAAGTAAACACTTGGAAATGCAGGGGAAACCGGTGACACATAGCTCAGCGTCAGCACTCGACCATATCAGGCGTCATTTACAGTCAAGAGGCGAGGTTGAAACATTTGACAGCCTTGCCACCGCCCTTGCAGGCGCCGCTGCAGCACCGGATCGCCCGGATAATGACCTGATCCTGGATCATATCAGCCCGGATGCCGATCCGGACCTGAAAGAGCTGATGCGGCAGGCCCGGGATGCATTACGGCAGGAAATCCAGGGAACAGTCCTTGCACCGGAAAAATCGGCAGCGCGCCTGGCAGCCCTCCGCAACGAAATGGCAAAGCAGGGCTATGACGCCTTTATTATACCGCTCAATGACGAATTCCATGGCGAGGCCGCCCCTGCCGCGTCGGAACGGCTGAAATGGCTGACCGGCTTTACCGGATCGGCCGGACTGGCAGCTGTTCTCAAAGACAAGGCGGCGATTTTTGTGGATGGCCGCTACACCCTGCAGGTCCGTCAGGAGGTGGATACAGATCTCTTTACTCCCCGCCATGTATCCGAGGAGCCATTATCTACCTGGCTGACAGAGGAAATGTCGGAAGGCGATGTCCTGGCCATTGACCCCTGGCTGCATACGGAAAAGGGAGCGGCTAATTTGAAGGCGCTCGCTGAGAAAAACGGGCTTGTCTATAAAGAGGCGGACAGCAACCCCATCGATGCCATCTGGGAAGACCGGCCCCAGGAGCCGCTGGCCCTGGTGGTACCTCATGAGGAACAGTTTTCAGGGGAAAGTTCTGCTGCCAAGCGCGAGAGGATTGCCGTGCTACTGGAAAAGGGCGGACAGGATGCATCCGTGCATACGCTGCCGGATGTAACGGCCTGGCTGCTGAATGTGCGCGGCGCGGATCTGCCGAGTACGCCTTTTGCCCTCGGCTTCACCATTCTTCATAAAGACAGCACGGTGGACCTCTATATGCCGCCGGAAAAGCTGTCGCCGGATCTGGCGGGGCATCTGGGTAATGCCGTACGCGTGCAGGACCGGAATGCCTTTGCAGACGGGCTGAACGCCCTTGCCGGTAAAAAAGTGCAGATTGATCCGGACACCACCAGCCAGTGGATCGTCAGCAGGCTGGAACAGGCCGGTGCGGTGATCAGCCGGGCTGATGATCCCTGCATGCTGCCCAAAGCCGCCAAAAACCCGGTGGAGCTGGACGGCACCCGGGGTGCCCATATCCGGGACGGAGCGGCAGTTGCAAAGTTCCTGCACTGGCTGTCCGTGGAAGCGCCGAAAGGCGGCGTGGACGAACTGACGGCGGAAGCACAGCTAAGAGCCTTCCGGGGAGAAGGAGAGCATTTCCGGGATACCAGTTTCCCGACCATTTCCGGCTCAGGACCCAACGGGGCGATTGTTCATTACCGGGCAACAGAAACCAGCAACCGTCCGCTGGAGACAGGTTCGCTTTATCTGGTTGATAGCGGCGGACAGTATCTGGACGGCACGACGGACATTACCCGCACCATCGCCATCGGAACGCCAAGCGCTGAAATGAAGGAACGTTTCACGCTGGTACTGAAAGGGCATATCGCGCTGGCCCGAGCCCTCTTCCCGGTCGGCACCACAGGTAGTCAGCTTGACACTCTGGCCCGCCTCCCCCTCTGGTCCAAAGGTCTCGACTATGATCACGGGACCGGGCATGGTGTCGGCAGTTATCTGTCCGTCCATGAAGGACCGCAGCGCATTTCCAAAATGCCGAACAGCATCGCCCTGCAGCCGGGCATGATCCTGTCCAACGAGCCGGGCTATTACAAAACCGGGGAATATGGCATCCGTATTGAAAATCTGGTCGCCGTAACAGCAATGCCGAAAACGCAAAGCGCGGAGCGAGAAACGCTTGGTTTTGAAACCCTGACCTTCGCGCCCATTGACCGGACGCTGATTGACCTTACCCTGCTGGATGCAACAGAGGTCGCCTGGATGGATACCTATCATGCCGACGTGCGAGCCAAGATAAGCCCGCTGCTCTCCGGTGAAGATCTGGCCTGGCTGGAAGCGGCCACCGCGCCTCTGCAATAAGAAGAGAGGTTAGCCGCCGATCAGGTCCAGCCATTCTTGCTCGGTAAGAGTATTCACGCCAAGCGCTTCGGCTTTTTTCAGCTTGGAGCCGGCCTTGGCACCGGCCACCAGGTAATCGGTTTTGGCAGATACAGAGCCGCTTACCTTGGCGCCGAGGCTTTCCGCCTT
>DIYE01000256.1 GCA_002428885.1 Alphaproteobacteria bacterium UBA6062 | reverse complement strand
CGTACAAAAGAAAAAGCCCGTCCGCTCGCAGATAAAGGCGCCAGCCTCACAGATAGCCCTGCTGAAGCGGCTCAGGGGGCCGATGCGATCTTTGTTATGGTGGGAGATGATAACGCCTCCCGTACGATCTGGACCGGTGAAAATGGCATTCTGTCCGGCAATTTGAAAACCGGCGCCCTGGCAATCGAATGTTCCACTCTATCGTATAACTGGGTTCTGGAACTGGCCGGTATCATCTCAGAAAAAGGCCTCGATTATCTGGATTGCCCGGTCACAGGACTTCCCACGGCGGCAGCGGCCGGGGAACTCACTCTTCTCATTGGCGGAGAACAGACCGTTCTGGAGAAAGCCCTGCCTTATTTACGGTTTCTTTCAAAAGAACAGGTTCTGTTTGGTGGTATTGGTGCCGGAACGGCTTACAAGCTGATTGTCAATCTGATGGGATCGGTTCAGATCATTGCCCTTGCCGAAGGTATGCTGGTTGCGGAAAAAGCAGGACTGAACCTACCTGTTGTCCTTGAATCTCTAAAAAAAGGCGCTGCCGGTAGCGGACAGGTTATTCAAAATGGTCCTGCCATGGTATCCGGCGATCACGAAAAAGATGTTCTTTTCTCGGCTCTCTGGCGACATAAAGACACGGATTATGGTGTTAAATTCGCGCAGCAGATGGGTGTAGACGCCGGATTGGGGCAGGAAAGCCTGAAACAATTCACAAAACTGATCGATGCAGGCTTTGAACACTCTGCCGGCAGTAAAGTCATTGATGTCATGAGAAAATAAGTTAGGGTCCTGTTTCCAGGATCAGATTATGAAGCGGGGGCATCATGAACCAGGAAAAACTTGCCAAACTGCTGGGATCCGTTCCCACGGGCCTTTTCAATCTTTTATATGTTGGCAGACGTATAAAGAAGGATGGCCAGATCCTGAACAGCAAGGCGCAGTTTCTCTGCAAACTGGTGGATAAGCAGTCTGTCCCCATCGAAGACGAAACAATCGAAGAGACCAGGGAGCAGATTGAGAATCTTGCTGCTCTCCTATCCGGCGAGGAAGTCTCCGTTGAAACTGTCGAGGATTTTGGCATTCCGAGGCCCGGAGGGGAAATCCCGGTTCGCCTTTATAAACCGGGCGATGCCCCTACTCCTTCACCGGTTCTGATCGGCTTTCATGGCGGCGGCTTTGTCAGAGGATCCATTCATTCCCATGATGGCCTGTTTCGAAGACTGGCTAATTACGGCGGGTTTTCTGTCCTTTCGGTGGACTATCGCCTGGCACCGGAACATAAATTCCCGGCAGCCGTTGATGATGCATATACTGTCTTAAGATGGGTGCAGGAGCATGGCGCGGAAAAAGGACTGGATTTCAATAAAATTGCCATTGGTGGGGACAGTTCTGGCGGCAACCTGGCCGCTGTTGCCGTACAGGATGCCAAAAGACAGGGAATGCCCCTGCCCTTGTTTCAGCTCTTGATTTATCCGACAACCGATGCCAATTTTACGGCTCCCAGCCATACTCTGTTCGCCGATGGCTTTTTCCTGACCTCGGAAAAAATCAACTGGTATCGCGATCATTATCTGAATACCGCAGAGGACAGAAATGATGAAAGAGCGTCTCCGGGCCTGACCGAGGACCTGACAGGATTGCCCCCTGCTCTGATCATCACAGCAGGATTTGACCCTCTTCGGGATGAAGCCGAAGAGTATGCTGGAAGATTGAAAGAAGCCGGTGTTCCTGTCGGCATCATCCGTCATGAAGGTATGGTCCATGGGTTTATGTCTCTTACCGGACTTCTTCCCGAAGCGGAAGAAGCGCTCCAAACAGCCGCTGCAACCGTCAAATCTGTTCTAGATCAGGAATAAATCGTCGATGCCAAAATTCGTAACTCAGGCCCGGGATGTCCTCCGGGAAAGCCTGCTTGCCTATTGGGGTCTTCTGAAAATCATGGTACCGGTCATGATAATCGTTGAGGTGGCGATCCGTTTCGGTCTTGTCGAACTGATCAGTATCTGGTGCGAACCTTTTATGTCCTTTTTCGGTTTGCCGGCTGAACTGGCCGTCGTTTTGGCGACAAACCTGCTTGTTGGTCTTTACGGCGCCGGTGCCGCCTTAGTCGCTGTAGCCCCTGAACTAGAACTGACCGTTGCCAATATGACCGTTATCGGCGGCATGATACTGTTTGCCCATGCCTTACCTATGGAACAGACGATTGTTCGCAAAACAGGCACGTCATTTTTGTTTTCCACCTTTACCCGATTGTTCGCCATGATCCTCTATGGCTGGCTTTTTAACTGGATTTATTCGAGCCTGGATGTTCTGCAGGAGCCGGCAACCATTTTGATTGCGGCCGGAGCGGACAATACGGATGACAGTTGGACCGGTTGGATTATCTCTTCTCTCACGGGGCTGTTCTGGATTTTCTGGATCCTTCTTTTCCTCATCTCTCTGCTAAGAATTCTTGATGTGATTGGTTTTACACGCATCATGACAAAAGTCCTGACACCGCCGCTCAGGCTCATAGGAGTTGGCCCAAATGCTGCGCCACTAACCATCATCGGCATTCTTCTGGGCCTTGCTTTTGGCGGGGCGCTTATCCTGCGGGAAGTGGAAAAGGGTGTTCTCAAACCCAAGAGTATCTTTCTATCGATGATCTTCATGGGCTACTGTCATAGTATGATTGAGGATACGCTTATTATATTGGCCTTTGGGGGTGATCTCAGCGGCATCTTGATTGGCAGGATCGTTCTTTCCATCATCCTCATTCTACCAGTCAGTTATGTGGTTTTGCGTCTTTCGGATGACACCTTCAACAAATTCTTATTTTCAGCAAAAAAAGACCCGAAAGCCGTCTAATTCCTGCCATGCTTTGTGTTTTGGATGTTTCTCGCCCATTTGGGGGAGAAAATGGTTCGCTTTGCATTTATCGCCTTGCTGTATTTCATCGCGACAACAGCGCAGGCAACAGATATTCCGTCCAGCAAACGGTCGATACAGGCTATCGAACGTGTCGGGGAGCAATTAAAAGAAGATTTTCTGATAGGCGGTATCGCCTGGGGGAGCCCGGTTTTTATTCGTATTTTTAAAGAAGAAGCCGTGCTTGAAATGTGGGTGCGTAAAAATGATACTTACAGGCACTTTCGCAGTTACGCCATCTGCCGATATTCCGGAGATTTGGGTCCGAAACTGAAGGAAGGTGACGGGCAGGCACCAGAAGGATTTTATACTGTAAAGGCTCGGGACCTAAATCCCAACAGCAGTTATCATCTATCTTTCAATCTTGGTTTTCCGAACAGGTATGACAAGGCCAAAGGCAGAAATGGCAGTTTCCTGATGGTTCACGGGGACTGTGTTTCTTCAGGATGCTATGCAATGGCTAAACGCTTCATTCCCATAGGATCTGACCGAAATGAACCGATTGAGGAAATCTGGGCATTGATGACGGCAGCCTATAAGAAGGGGCAAAGAAGTATTCCTGTTCACGCTTATCCATTTCGGATGACGCCCGCAAATATGAAGAAATACGCTTCTTCTAAATGGATTTCTTTCTGGCAGGAACTTCGTCCTGCTTTCAATTTTTTTGAACAAACCCGAAAGCTTCCCGATGTTCGGATTGCAGAGGATAATTATATTATTAGCGTTGTCGAATAGTTCTCTTTATTTAAGTTCATTTTTTTTACATACTCCCTATTTCTTTTCGAATTTTCTGTTCTATTTTTTAAAGTATCGTTTGTAATAAAAATGTTGAATTTTAGCTGTATGACCCACGAATTGAACAGGGGAACAGGTATCGCGGGTGTTATATTGGCGCTTTTTTTATGCGCCTTCTTTCTGTTCCTTTCCTCTCCCGCCCAAGCAAATCAAAAAACCACGTTGAATTTTGCCTGCTCTCACTTCCCTCCTTACCTTGTTGAAAATAATAAACGCCGGGGAATCAGTATTGATTTAATTTCAGCCGCCTTTGCTGCAACCGGGAAAAAAACAAAATTCAGTTTTTATCCCTGGAAAAGAGCTTATCAACTCGTCAAAGATGGAAAAGCTCACGCATTATGCGGCTGCAGCTATCGCCCGGACCGTGAAGAAATCTTCCTGTTCTCAGATATGTTGGGGCATGTCAGTCAGGGGGTCTTTCGCAAATCATCAAAGGATAATCGGCCGATTTCCATACTGGAAGATCTCGACGGACTGTCCGTCGCAACCATTCGGGGCTACGCACTCCAAAGAGAACTGGAAGCCAGAAACATTCCCAATACAGGTGTTTTGGACGAAAAGCAGTTGATCAAAATGCTATTGTCAGACCGAATTAACAGTATCTACGCCTATAAAGACATTATCCTGTATAATATGGCTCTGCTCGGAAAGACTGAACCGCTCGACTATTCTGAATTATCCAGCCAGCCCCAGTATCTCTGTTTTTCTCGCCAAATTGAAGGGAACGCGATGGCGTTAAAAGCATTCAACAAAGGATTGCGAATGATCCGACTGACAGGGGAATATCAAACCATTCGATCCCGGTATCTTAGTTTAAATTGATTTAGGCACATCATCTTCTAGACTGCCTCCATCGCGTGCCACATTCTCAAGGGGAGGAGAAAATGAAACGCGATGGTTTGCAACACCCTCTGATACTGTCACCCGGGATGATCTGCAATCCGTCAGCTGGACTTCAATCGAAGTTGAGGAAATCCAACTGGATCGGTTTGGCATTGAACCTGGCATTTTCTTCAAGCCGTTAAAAAGCATGACTGAAAAGAGTAGTGAGTCATGAGAACAGGCAAATTTTGAAACGATCAACGAGACAATAAAAAAACGGATAAGGGACTCTCTTGAGATAATACCGACCTTCATCATTGCCTGCCGATATTCTGTTCCGCCTTTACATTCCAATACAACCTGTTAGCTTTACCGAACCTATCCATGTGCGGCTAGGGTTCCGTTGTTTTACAAGCCTGGACCGAGCGCCGTTATGAGCCCACCAGGGCAGACACCTTAAAGATTAGAAAACTAGGGGGGATGGAGCGGGTGTGCTTTTGCGCGTCCTGATTTCCTGAACCTCGGGTGTTTTAAATGACTTTATTCGGATTATCTCTCGTCCTGGCTGCAGCCTTCTGCCATGCCAGTTGGAACTTCTTTGTTAAACGGATCAATGGCGGGGCGGAACTCGTCTGGCT
>DIYE01000317.1 GCA_002428885.1 Alphaproteobacteria bacterium UBA6062 | reverse complement strand
ATGCCGGATTCTTCGGCATAACCGATGGCGGCAGGCGTGCCGCTGTCCGGCACCGGAATAACCATATCCGCTTCAACTTTTTTCTCCGTGGCAAGCTGCCGTCCGATATCTTTGCGGACATCATAAACGGAGCGGTTTTCCAGAACGCTGTCCGGACGGGCGAAATAGATATGTTCGAAAATGCAGAACCGGCTGGGCGGCGCTGAGAAAGGAGAGATGCTGGTAACACCTCGCTCATCGACAATAACGACCTCCCCAGGGTCTACATCCCGTATAAAATCCGCGCCGATAATATCAAGAGCGCAGGTTTCCGATGCCAGAATGTAGGCGTTATCCAGCTTGCCAAGCACCAGAGGGCGGACACCGAACGGATCTCTCATGCCGACCATCTTCTTGCTGGTTTGAACCACCAGGGAGTAGGCGCCCGCTATTTTATCCATCGCATCAATAATACGATCCACCACTTTGATTTTTTTGCTATTTGCAATGAGGTGAATGATGACTTCCGTATCCATGGTGGACTGGAAGATACTGCCTTCTGCAATCAGTTGCTTGCGCAGGGTGGAAGCGTTGGTCAGGTTACCGTTATGGGCCACGGCGATACCGCCATTGGCAAGATCCGCGAAAATCGGCTGCACGTTTCGAAGAACGGTTCCGCCGGTTGTTGCATACCGATTATGGCCAAGGGCCGCGGCACCTTTCAGACTGCTGATCACATCTTCTGTAGAGAAGTTGTCGCCGACCTTGCCCATGGCTTTATGGCTGTGGAAATGTTTGCCGTCATGGGAGACGATCCCGGCGGCTTCCTGACCGCGATGCTGCAGCGCATGGAGGCCGAGGGCGGTGAGGGCGGCGGCTTCGTCATGGCCGTAAATTCCGAAAACACCACATTCTTCATGCAATTTATCGTCATCAAAAGGATTGCAGAGATCCTGTTCGTCAAATCGATTTGTCATTGCTTTACCTGAGTACCTTTAGTGAGGTTTTCCATTTGCTGGCGGGATTTGGCGTCATACCCCTTTTCCAGATTCTCGATGGCGCCTTTAACCGTATTTTCCACATCCTCCCGGAGCACTTTGGGGATGGTGTCATACTCTTTGCGAAGAGACTTTCCTGTCTCACTTCCGCTTTCCATGGCAATCCGCAGGTTTTTACGCATGTCTTCCGGCGTCAGTTCGGCGACGAACTCTCCGCTGGCCTGTACAATCGGCAGCATTTTTGCCTCCAGAATCTCCTGTGGGCGTCCATCCGGCGGGATGAACTGGACAAAGAACAGCCAGGCGATACCCACCAGAATAATAGCTCTCGCAATACCGAAAAAAATACCAAGGGAGCGGTCGAGTGCCCCAAGGGCAGACGCTTTCACCTTTTCGGAGATTGCATGGGTAATATAGGACAGGATCACCAGGGATAGAATAAAGATCAGCGATCCCGTCAGAATATCGGCGATCAGCAGGATATTGATATATTCGCGGGCGTAGGGTTTAAGGACCGGAAACAGGTAAAGGGCCAGGAATGTGGCGCCAATCCAGCCGGATATGGACAGGATTTCCTTCACAAATCCCCGGATAAAACCAAAGACTGCGGAAATCAGCAGAACAACAAGAATACCGGCATCGGCGATGTTGATCGGCAAGTCTTCCATACGCTTCCGTTACCTTCTTCTATCTATTCGCCGCTTCTTCAGTGCGGGTAAACAGACTGACAATTTCCGACAGATGTTCGACCTCAATGATCTTGATCGCCGGATCCTTGATCTTGCTTCCGAGCGGGATGATCGCCGCTTCGAAGCCAAGCTTGGCTGCCTCTTTGAGGCGGGCATCGGTTTGACCGACTGCCCGGATCTCACCAGATAAGCCAATCTCACCAAAAATGATACTCTTTTCCGGCACCGGGATGTCAGAAATTGACGAAACCAAGGCCGCCGCAACGGCAAGATCCGCTGCCGGTTCATGAACGCGTAGTCCGCCGGCCACATTCAGGTAAACCTCATTCCCGGCGAGCGACAACCCGCAGCGGGCGTCCAGAACCGCGAGAATCATGGCAAGACGGCTGGAATCCCAGCCTACCACAGCCCGTCTGGGCGTGGCCTGCTGCGATGGCGCAACCAGTCCCTGGATCTCCACCAGCAGGGGGCGAGTGCCTTCCATCCCGGCAAAAACCGATGCCCCGCTCACATCCTTGTCCTGATTACTGATAAACAGGGAGGAGGGATTAGCGACTTCCTGAAGGCCGGTATCGGTCATTTCAAAGACGCCGATTTCATCGGTTGCGCCGAATCTGTTTTTAACGGCGCGTAGGATCCTGAACTGATGGCCCCGGTCACCTTCAAAATAAAGCACCGTATCGACCATATGTTCCAGAACCCGGGGACCGGCAATCTGTCCGTCTTTTGTAACATGTCCGACCAGCATAAGAGCGGAGTTCAGTTTCTTGGCCAGCCGGATCAGTTCCTGGGAACAGGCTCTGACCTGGGAAACGGTTCCCGGGGCGCTATCCAGATTGTCCGCATACATGGTCTGGATAGAATCGATAATCAGCAGGTCGGGAGCGTTCCCTTTTTCGAGACTCGTGACAACGTCTCTCAGTGAATTGGCGGAGGCCAGCTTCACCGGACTGTCCTGAAGCCCTAGTCTTCTTGCCCGCATGGAAATCTGTTGGGTTGCTTCCTCACCGGAAATATAGACGCAAGTGTAGCCCTGCTTGGCCATGACGCCGACAGCCTGCAGTAGAATCGTTGATTTACCGATACCTGGATCACCACCGATCAGGACGGAGGAGCCGGGAACAAAACCGCCGCCCAGGACCCTGTCCAGTTCCTCAACGCCGCTGAGATGTCGTTTGTAATCTGACTTCTCTTCATCCAGTGAGGTGAATTCCAGCTTGCGGCCTTTACCGGAAGACAGGCCTTTGGGTACGATTTCCTTGCCCGCATCCTCAATAATGGAATTCCAGTCTCCGCAGGAATCGCATTTACCCTGCCATTTGCGGTAACTGGCACCGCAGGACTGGCAGGAATAACTTTCGGAATGACGCGCCATACGGACCTGTCTGTCAGGGTTTGAGAATATCCAGTTCGATGGGGCCTTCTATATCACCTTTTACGAACTGTTCCACATAAGGATTGCCAGAGTCTTCAATCTGGTCGGCCTGGCCGACCCAGACAACACTGCCTTTATAGATGAGTGCGATCCTGTCGGCAATTTTTTGTGCACTTTCCATATCATGGGAAATGGTCAGCGTGGATGCGCCTAACCGTTTCGTACAGTCCCGGATCAGGTTATCAATCACATCCCCCATGATCGGATCGAGGCCTGTTGTCGGTTCGTCAAAAAAGATAATCTCCGGGTTGGTGGCAATGGCCCTTGCAAGGCCCACCCGTTTTTGCATGCCCATGGAAAGATCCGCCGGGCTTTTACCTGCCATCTCTGATCCCAGACCGACAAGAGAGAGTTTTTCAATGGCGATATCCCTCGCTTCAGGACGTTTCATGCCGTGGGCCTGCATCAAGCCGAAAGCAACATTTTCCCATACCGGCAGGCTGTCAAACAGGGCGGCATATTGAAACAACATCCCGGTTTTCAGCAGAGACTTTTCCCGCTCCGCCCGGGGCAGACCAAGAACCTGCTGCCCGTCGATATAAATCTCTCCGCTTTCCGGTTCCAGCAGTCCCAGGATGCATTTCAGCATGACGGATTTTCCAGTGCCTGAGCCGCCGATCACGACCAGGGATTCACCTTCTCTCACGTCCAGAGAGAGGTTATTCAGCACATGTTTGTCGCCAAAGGACTTACTGACATTTTTCAGGCTTATCTTTGGAGCCGCGGTCATGATCAGTCCAGCAGCAGGACAGTCAGGAAGTAGTCGCTGACAAGAATCAGGATAAAGGAGGAAACCACCGCATTTGTAGTCGCCCGACCAACCCCTTGTGCACCCCCTGTGGAATTAAACCCGTGATAACAGCCCATCAAAGTGACGATGAAACCGAAGACGGATGCCTTGATAAGGCCGGAAATAACGTCTCTGGCTTCCAGAAAATCAAAGGTGTTCTTGATATAGGAGCTGGGATTGAAGCCCAAAGATTCTGTCGCGACAAGATAACCGCCGGCAACACCGACAATATCTCCCACCAGCACCAGCATAGGCAGGGTAATGACACCGGCCAGAACACGGGGGGTCACCAGATATCGGAAGGGGTTTGTCGACAAGGTCACCAGGGCGTCGATTTGCTCCGTCACCCGCATGGTTCCGATTTCAGCAGCAATGGCGGCACCAACCCGACCGGCGACCATGAGACCGCTTAGCACAGGAGCCAGTTCACGGGTCAGGCCGATCACCACAATGGTTGCCACCGCGCTTTCCGCATTGAAACGGGAAGACCCCACATAAATCTGAAGAGCCAGAACCATCCCGGTAAACAGGGCCGTCAATCCGACAACTGGCAGAGAATAATATCCGATGCTCATAAGCTGGCGGAGGAACAGGCGCATATAGAAGGGGGGGAGGAAAATATTCCTGACGGCCTGGATGGTAAACAGGGTCAGATGCCCGACAGCGCCCATAAAGCGAAGCGTAACACGACCAATTGCCGCGAGAAAATTCAATTCCATCCGGTTTGACCCTATATACCACTGTCCAGATACTGGCGGTGACAGCGACGTGAAAGAGAGGTCAGGATCTCGTAGGAGATTGTCCCGGCTGTCCCGGCCACAGTCTCCAGATCA
>DIYE01000268.1:29578-31440 GCA_002428885.1 Alphaproteobacteria bacterium UBA6062 | reverse complement strand
CCTGCCGAACCAGCAGGATGTTTTTCCAGACCGGGAACATTTCGGCCGGATCTTCTTTAACCAGGCCAATATGTCGTCCCAGGGCATTCCCCAGGTGGCGGTCGTTATGGGATCCTGCACGGCAGGCGGTGCTTATGTGCCTGCCATGTCTGATGAAAGTGTGATCGTGCGTAACCAGGGCACGATCTTTCTGGCGGGTCCGCCGCTTGTGAAGGCAGCGACCGGTGAGGTTGTTTCCGCAGAAGATCTGGGCGGTGCAGATGTGCATTCCCGTACCTCCGGTGTGACCGACCATTATGCGGAAAATGACCAGCATGCGCTGGAGATTGCCCGTAATATTGTCGGCACATTTAACCGGCCGAAGCCCATGCCGCTCGATGTGATGACCCCGCGAGAACCGCTTTATGATCCGAAAGAGATTTACGGCCTGATCCCTCAGGATACCAGGCAACCTTTCGATGTGCGGGAAGTGATTGCCCGGCTGGTGGACGGATCGGAGTTTGACGAGTTTAAGAAGCTCTACGGTACCTCCCTGGTGACCGGCTTTGCCCATATTCACGGCTATCCGGTGGGGATCGTTGCCAATAACGGTATTCTTTTCTCGGAATCCTCTCTCAAAGGCGCGCATTTTATCGAGCTGTGCTGCCAGCGAAATATCCCGCTTGTCTTCCTTCAGAATATCACCGGCTTTATGGTGGGCCAGAAATATGAAAGCGGCGGGATTGCCAAGGACGGTGCCAAGCTGGTGACGGCAGTGGCGACGGCGAAAGTACCCAAATTCACCATGATCTTCGGAGGCTCCTTCGGGGCCGGTAACTACGGCATGTGCGGCCGGGCCTATAGCCCGCGGATGCTGTGGATGTGGCCCAACGCCCGGATTTCCGTCATGGGCGGAGAGCAGGCGGCCTCCGTGCTGGCGACTGTAAAGCGGGACGGTATGGAAGCGCGCGGCGAAAGCTGGAGCGCTGAGGAAGAGGAGGCCTTCAAGGCGCCGGTCCGCGACCAGTATGAGCTGGAAGGTCACCCCTATTTCTCCAGTGCCCGTATCTGGGATGACGGCATTGTTGATCCGGCAGAAAGCCGGCGAGTTCTTGGCCTTGCCATTTCCGCCTCCCTGAACGCCCCCATTGAGCCGACCAAGTTCGGCCTCTTCAGAATGTAAGGAGCGCATGATGAGTGAAGAATCTGCTGTATTGCATTTTTCAACGGATGGCATCGCCACCGTTACCCTGAACCGCCCTGATGTTCATAATGCTTTCGATGAAGAGCTTATCGAGCGTCTCGGTGATATGTTCGAGGATCTGGCCCATCAGGAGGGTGTCCGCGCCGTTGTGGTTGCCGCCGCGGGTAAGAGTTACTGCGCCGGTGCCGATTTGAACTGGATGAAACGGGCGGCTGGATTTACCGAAGAAGATAACCGCGAAGACGCCTTGTCGCTGGGTCGGATGCTGAAGAACCTGCAGGATATTCCAAAGCCGACCATCGCCCTTGTACAGGGCGCGGCTTATGGCGGCGGCCTCGGGTTGGTCTCCGCCTGTGATATTGCCATTGGGGTAAAGGCGGCGAAATTCTGTCTCTCCGAAGTGAAGCTGGGCCTGCTGCCCGGCGTGATTTCGCCCTATGTGGTGGAAGCCATCGGCATACGGGCTAGCCGTCGTTATTTCCAGACGGCTGAGGTGTTCGATGCGGAAGAAGCATACCGCCTTGGGTTGCTGCACGAACTGGTGGAAGATGTCCATCAGCTTGCGGAAGCACGGGATCGTATCCTCAAAGCTGTTCGCGGCAATGCGCCTGGAGCGATGGCGGATTCTAAGGATCTGATTTACACGGTGGCCGGTCGGCCGATCGAGCAGGATGTCATG
>DIYE01000268.1:0-29524 GCA_002428885.1 Alphaproteobacteria bacterium UBA6062 | reverse complement strand
AGGATGTCATCAATGACTCGGCGAACCGGATCGCGGCCCGGCGCAAGACCGACGAAGCAAAAGAAGGGATTGGCGCTTTTCTCGAGAAGCGCAAGGCCTCCTGGAATAATTCCTGATAAAGGCGGATTAACCGGTGTTTTCAAAAATACTCATTGCAAACCGCGGCGAAATTGCCTGCCGTGTCATGGATACAGCCCGTAAAATGGGCATTCGGACCGTTGCGGTCTATTCCGAGGCGGATGCTAATGCCCGCCATGTCCAGATGGCTGATGAAGCCATTCTGCTCGGCCCGGCTGAAGTGTCGGAAAGCTATTTGAAGGCTGACAAGATTCTGGAAGCCGCCAAGATAACCGGAGCGGAAGCGATCCATCCCGGCTATGGCTTCCTGTCCGAAAATGCGGACTTTGCCGAAAAATGTACTGCGGCCGGTGTTGCCTTTATCGGTCCGCCGGCAGACGCTATTCGGGCTATGGGCCTCAAAGATGCAGCGAAAGCCATGATGGTGGAGGCGGATGTTCCGGTGGTGCCCGGCTATCACGGGGAAGACCAGGATCCTGACATGTTGGCCCGCGAAGCGGACCGCATCGGATTTCCGGTTCTGATCAAGGCCGTGGCCGGCGGTGGTGGTAAAGGGATGCGCCGGGTCGACAGCGCGGATGAATTTCCGGATGCGCTTGGCTCGGCCATGCGTGAAGCGGCCAATGCTTTCGGGGATGACCGGGTGCTGATCGAAAAATTCCTGACCAAACCCCGTCATATTGAGATCCAGGTCTTTGCCGACAGTCACGGCAATGCTGTGCATCTGTTCGAACGGGACTGTTCCCTGCAACGCCGTCACCAGAAGGTGATTGAGGAAGCTCCGGCACCGGCCATGCCTGAAACGATGCGGGCTGCCATGGGAGCGGCGGCGGTCGCTGCGGCCAAGGCCATCGGTTATGAAGGGGCGGGCACCGTCGAATTTATCGCTGACGTTTCGGACGGACTTCGCGAAGATGGTTTTTACTTCATGGAAATGAACACCCGTCTGCAGGTGGAGCATCCGGTTACGGAAATGATCACCGGGCAGGATCTGGTGGACTGGCAGTTGCAGGTGGCATCAGGTGGTACACTTCCCTGCGCCCAGGAAGACTTGACGATTACCGGTCACTCTCTGGAAGCTCGGCTTTATGCGGAAGATCCGGATAATGACTTTCTGCCGGCTACAGGACCGTTGTTGCGGCTTCGGGCTCCAATTGAGGAGAATGGCGTGCGGGTGGATACTGGCGTGCGGGAAGGGGACGCTGTCACACCTTTCTATGACCCGATGATCGCCAAGCTGATTGTCTGGGGGGAGAATCGGGATATTGCTCTTCGCAAGATGCAGGCGGCGCTGGCCTCCTATGAAGTGGCGGGCCTTGCCACCAATCTGGAATTCCTCAAAAATACTGCCTCCCATCCGGCTTTTGCTGACGCGGATCTGGATACAGCTTTTATTGATCGCTTCCGGGCCGATCTGGTACCGGAAAAACCGCCGGTTATGGATGAGCATATTGCCCTCGCGGTGTTGCAACTCCTGCTGGAAGCGCGGGTGGAGAGCGGGTTTTCTGCGATGAATGCCGCTGATCCTTATTCCCCATGGAACGATATCACGGCCTGGCGCCTGAATGATGCCGCCCATGATGATTTCACCTTTGCAGGAACGGATGGGGATATTCCAGTTACGGTAACCTATGACGGGGATGACTTTGTCATGAGCCTGCCGGGCGGTCCGCTTCGGGTATCCGGGACGCTGCAGGAAGACGGTAGCCTCCGTGCCACCCTGGACGGGCATATCGTTTCGGCCAGCGTTGTGGTGGACGGCAACCGTATGATTGTTATTTCCGGCGGCAAGCAGGTGGATGTGAACCGGATTATTGCGGATTATTCCGGTGACGGAGAAGAAGCGGGCGCCGGAGCGATCCTGTCGCCGATGCCCGGCAAAATCATCCAGGTCTCTGTGGCTGCGGGTGATACGGTTTCCAAAGGCGATACTCTTATTGTGATGGAAGCCATGAAGATGGAGCATAGTCTCGCCGCCGCTGCAGATGGTGTTGTCGCGGATGTGTTTTTTGAAACCGGGGATCAGGTGGAGGAGGGGGTGTTGCTCATCCGCCTGGAAAGTGAGGAGGCTTAAATGTCCTATCCTTCAGTCATCCGACTGTTCGAGGTCGGCGCCCGGGATGGGCTGCAAAATGAAAAGGAGGTCGTACCGGCTGATATTAAAGTGGAGTTGATCGAGCGGCTGGTCGAAGCTGGTGCGTCAGCCATTGAGACGGGAAGTTTTGTTTCTCCCAAATGGGTGCCGCAGATGGCGGACACCGCTGATGTGATGGCTTCACTGAACCGCCGGGATGATGTGATTTATTCGGTTCTTACCCCTAATATGAAAGGCTATGAGGGGGCGGTTGCCTCCAAGGCGGATGAAATTGAGATCTTCAGCGGTGCTTCGGAGATTTTCAGCCAGAAGAATATCAACTGCACCATCGATGAAAGCCTGGAGCGTTTCAAGCCGGTGATGGAAGCGGCAAAAAAGGATGGCCTGCCGGTCCGGGCCAGCGTGTCCTGTGCTTTCGGTAGCCCGTTCGGTGAAGAGATTACCCCGGCCATGGTCGCAGATGTGTCTAAGAAGCTTTATGATATGGGGGCTTATGAGGTCTCCATTGCCGATACCATCGGCGTGGGAACACCGATCCAGACGAAACAGGTTCTGGAAGCTGTTGCCGACGTCATCCCGCTGGAGGTGATCGGTGTGCATTTTCACGACACTTACGGCCAGGCGCTGGCCAATCTCCATGCGGCGCTTGAATTGGGAGTTCAGAGGCTCGATAGTTCGGTTGCCGGGCTGGGGGGATGTCCTTATGCTCCCGGTGCCACCGGCAATGTAGCGACGGAAGATGTGGTCTATATGCTTGACGGTATGGGGATCGATAGCGGAATTGATTTAAAAAAACTGGTTAAAACCGCCTGGTTTATTTCGGATTTCCTGGGACGCCCTCCGGTTTCCAGTGTTGCCAAGGCTCTAAAAAATAAATTGGACTAGTGACCTTTATTACTTTGCGCGTTATGTAACGGTTATGACAGTAAATTTGATTAAAGTCTGCGTGGGGGTAACCTCCATTGAGCAGTTAAGGTCTGAACAGGAAAGACGGTTGATCGGGGGACCGCTTTGCCATGTGACCAAACAGCGTCCGCAGCGGGAAGAAGAAGTCCTGGACGGGGGCTCGCTCTACTGGATTATCAAGGGGAATATTGCGGTCCGCCAGAAGATCACGGAATTGCAACATCTCTATGATCCTGAAGGAGAGAAATGCGGCCTTATTCTGGACCCTGAACTGGTGGAAACTGAGCTGGTCAAACGAGGGCCGCATCAGGGTTGGCGCTATCTGGAAGAAAAAGACGCACCCCGCGATCTTCGGGATCTGGTGGAGGAAGCCAATGAAGACGAAGATAGCGAGGGTGAGTTATCACCGGAAATGGCGGCGGAGCTTAGGGAGCTTGGGTTAATCTGAGTTCTGAAGGTTCCTAATTCTCGAGAGTCCTTGCGGACACTGTCTGTCAAATATGTAGCTTATGCGCAAGATCCGCGCTTTTTGATATGCCCTCAATCTCTCGCCGTAAATCTCTTATATTGACGGCGCTGTTTATTTAGTTATCATGATAACTAAATTTATGTAAGGATTACAGAATGAACGACCATCTTTTCGTTATTGCTGAAATAACGCCGAAAGCCGAGTATTTTGAAACCGCAAAAGAAGCAATTTTGAGCATCGTGACGCAAACTTTGAAAGAAGCAGGCTGCCTGCAATTCTCTGTTCACCAAAGCGATGCGTCCTTGTTTTTATATGAGGAATGGATCAATCAAACTGCTTTGGGTGAACATTATTCAATGCCCTATGTCACCCCCGTCTTTGAAGCCTATAAAGAATGGCTGGCAAAACCTGTTACGATCAACAAGCTTTGTAAACTGGGATAAGGCATCATATGTTTTTTCTCAAAGAGTTACCCACTCGACAGATAATACAAGGCTATGCCGATCGATATCCAATCGGAAACGTTGATACGGTTGAAAAAGCGCTGCTTATGATGCGCCAGGCAAGCTTGCTGGTTCGCCAGATAGAAACGTATTTTTCCAGCCACGGTATTTCGCAGCTACGCTTTCTTATTCTTGTCGTTATTGACCGAGAAGTCGAAAGAGACAGTCTACTTGTGAGCGAAATTTCTGATCGGATTGATGTGTCGCGCCCTGTGATGACGCGGACCTTAAAAAACCTGACAAGCGCCGGGTTAATTGAGATTAAGGCAGATCAGACAGATGGACGGGCAAAACAGGTTTTTTTGACAGCGAAGGGTCGCATCTTATTAGAAGATATTCTTCCCGGTTATTATGCTGTCATCGATACTTTTATGACAGATGTAGAGGCATGAGAAAATCACTGATACAGGCCTTTATTATCTGGATGCTCGTCTATCCAATTGCCACGGGACTGCTGCTGGTTATGGAGGGGCTTGATCTGTCGCTTGTTGTTGCATGGAAATCCTTGATTATGACCTTGATCCTCGTTCCCTTGATGTTTTTTTTCATCGTCCCTTTTGTAAACCGGTTGCTTTCTCGCTAGAGAACACCGTTGGATATTTTACCCCAGCAACAAACTATCATTGGAGAGTTCCTCTCCGTGTTTTTTTTCGAACAGGCGGATGAGGTCCGGTACATCCAGGTCATCCCGTTCTTCTCTGGAAACATCCAGGACAACCCGTCCTTTGTGGAGCATGACGGTTCTGTCTCCGTAATCAAGGGCCTGGCGCATGGAATGGGTGACCATCATCGCGGTGAGGTTGTTTTCCTTCACGATGTCCCGGGTCAAATCCATCACGAAGGCGGCGATGCGCGGATCCAGAGCTGCTGTATGCTCATCGAGCATCAGGACACTGGAGGGTTGCAGGGAAGCCATCAGAAGGCTGATCGCCTGGCGCTGTCCGCCCGACAAGAGACCCATCAAATCCCCGAGCCGGTTTTCAAGGCCGAGACCCAACCGTTCCAGTTTACGGCGGAAGTCATCCCGCAGGGTCGCCGTCACCGCTCGTCCGAGGCCCCTGTTGCGACCTCTTGAAAAAGCGAGGGACATATTTTCCTCAATTGTCAGATTGGCGCAGGAGCCGGCAAGGGGATCCTGGAAAACACGGGCAATGAGGCCGGTTCGTTTTGGGGCTGGCCAGTCAGTGACATCCTCGTCATCGATGATGATACGTCCCTGGTCCACCTGAAGTTCGCCGGAGATGGCATTTTGCAACGTGGATTTCCCGGAGCCGTTGGAGCCGATGACACAGACAAACTGGCCTTTGGGAATTGCCAGGCTGAGGCCGTTCAGAGCCTTGGTTTCCATCACCTGTCCGGTATTGAAGGTGATATGCAGATCGTCACAGCGGATCATTTCGCTTCTCCTTTTCGGAAGAAACGGGTGAAACGGCTCCCCGGCAGCACCAGGGCGAGGGCAACGAGCAGGGCTGTAACCAGTTTGAGATCCTGAGCCTCCAGACCGATAAAGTCCGCATTGAGCGCCAGGCTGACGGCCAGCCAATAGGTGATGGATCCAACAATGCAAGCGAGTGTCGCCCGTGCGATCCCCTTGGGAGACAGCAGGGCTTCGCCGCCGATAACGGAAGCAAGCCCGATGACAATAACCCCGACGCCCATGGTAACATCTGCTGATCCCTGGCTTTGGGCAAAAACGGCACCGGCAAAGGCGACCAGACCATTAGCCATGGCCATGCCAAGCAGGATCATCTTGCCATCAAAAATGCCGTTGGCACGGGCCATTTTGGCGTTGGCTCCGGTGGCCCGCATAGCAAGGCCGGTTTGAGAACCCAGAAACCAGTCAAGCGTCAGCTTGATGAAACCTGCAAAAACCAGAAAGACAATCGGCATCAGCATATAGCTGCTGATCCCGAGCGACTCGGCCAGATTACTGAACGGGGTCAAGATGGTTTCTTCGGTGATCAGAGCTATATTGGGCCGTCCCATAATGCGCAGGTTGATGGAATAGAGCGCGATCATGGTGAGGATACTGGCCAGCAGATGCAGGATTTTAAGCTTCACGTTTAGCCAGGCGGTGACGAAGCCGGCGGCGCATCCTGCCGCGATAGCAAACAGGGTGGCGAGAAACGGATTATAGCCTGCAACGATCAGGGACGCCGAAACGGCGGCCCCAAGCGGAAAGGAGCCGTCTACGGTGAGGTCCGGAAAGTCCAGAATACGAAAAGAGATAAAGATACCAAGGGCGACCAAACCGTAGATAAATCCCAGTTCGACCGCCCCGAGAAAGGCTATAAGGCTCAAGTTATGACCCTGACATTCTGACTTACTTGATAACTTTTTTCGCGGAAGAAACCACATCCGCCGGAATGGTGATCCCCATTTTCTTGGCGGAACCTGGATTGACATAGAGTTCCAGAATGGTTGGAGCTTCAACAGCCAGATCCCCCGGCTTCGCTCCGTTAAAGATCTTTGCGACGAGCTGAGCTGTCTGACGGCCAACATCATAATAGTTAAAGCCGAGGGCTGCGACAGCGCCGCGTTCCACACTGCCTGTATCAGCGGCGAAGACCGGCGTTTGCCCGTCAATGCCGACTTTGATCACTGCTTCCAGGGCGGAGGCAATGGTGTTGTCGGTCGGAACATAGATGGCATCGGCCTTGCCGATCAGGCTACGGGCGGAGGAAAGAACAGCACCGCTGTTACTGGCGCCTGCTTTGACGATTTTCAGGCCCAGTCCGGGTGCTTCCAGTTCAAGGAGGCTCACCAGGGTGATGGAATTGGCTTCGCCGGGGTTATAGAGAACACCAACGGTTTTGGCATCTGGGGTAATCTTCTTGATCAGTTCCAGATGTCTTTTGATGGGGGACAGATCGGAGGTGCCAGTGATATTACCGCCCGGCTTTTCAAGATTACTGACCAGCTTCGCGCCGACAGGGTCCGTGACGGCGGTAAAGACAACAGCCTGATCTTTTGGTGCTTTGGCAACGATAGCCTGGGCAGACGGGGTTGAAATGCTAACGATGACATCCGGTTGCGCACCAACAAATTTACTGGCGATCTGAACGGTGGTCGGGATATCGCCCTGAGCCGTTTGGTGCTGAACAGAAAGATTGTCGCCTTGCTTGTATCCAAGCTTGGCAAGCTCATCCAGCAGGCCTTTGTGCACGGCGTCCAATGCCGGATGTTCGACAATAGCCGTCACCGCCAGGGATTTGTCGGCAGCAAAGCTGACAGGTGCAGAGAGAAACGAAGCCGCCAGCAGGGCGGATACCGTAATGGATTTTAGAAAAGCACGTTTTTTGTTCATAAGACGTCCCCTGAAAATAGTTATGCCCATTGTAGCGGTTCTGGCTTGTCTGCATAGGAGAATGTGACGGAAATCACAGTGAATGTCCGCTCTTATGCAGGTATGACAATGGAAGGTTATTCGGGTTTGATCCACACAGCCGTATCGTGGAAGGCAACTCCACCATTAGGCTTAGGAGAATCCGATCCAACCAGCAGATTGATACCGATCTTTTCAATAAAGAATTTGCAGGGCCAGATGCCTTCCACGACGACGGTACCTGGCTGCAGGCCGTCAAAGATCTCCACGTGGATCAGGAGAGAACCGCGACTGTTACCCATGCGGACGACAGCGTCTTTCTCCGTTCCGATTTTAGCGGCATCATCGCTATGGAGCATCACCGTTGGTTTTTTCTCCCGCTTGAGGGAAGAGGGGGTGGCCGTGAAAGAAGTGTTCAGGAAATTCCTGGCAGGTGCCGTGACCATCCGGTAAGGACATTCTTCTGTCGCCTTTTCGACAACATCCCAGTGATCGGGTAGGGACGGCATGCCGGACGCATTGGCACCGACGAGGGACCAGTCTGCCTTAAAGTGGAACTTGCCATCCGGATGACCGAAACCTTCCAGGAAATGAGCTTCCTCATAGGGAACCTGGGCATCCTGCCACTTCATTTCCCGTAATGTCTCAGCATCAGGCCAGCCCGATGCTTTGAGGGTTTCATCGACCATTTCAAGGGAGGTCATATTAAAGCCGCGATGCTCCGCACCCAGCCGTTCGGCGAGGGCGCAAAGAACATCATGGTTGGAGCGGCTTTCACCCAGCGGTTCAATAATCTTGGGGCCGAGGGTAATATGGTTTTGTGCGCCGCCCTGATAGATGTCATCATGCTCAACGAAGGTCGTTGCGGGCAAGATGATATCCGCCATCTTCGCCGTTTCCGTCATGAATTGCTCATGAACCACCGTAAACAGATCCTCCCGGGCAAATCCTTTATGAACCTTGCCAAGATCAGGAGAGACATCCATGGGGTTGGTATTCTGGATAAACAGAGCGGTGACCGGCGGGCCGTCCCCGAGATCGTCCTTGTTCCCCAGGAGAATATCGCCGATGCGGGACTGATCCAGGACCCTGACGGACGGATCTTTTACATCCAGCCCTTCAATCAATTCCTTGTTCCAGTGATAAATCTGGGAATTGGTATGCAAAGCACCGCCGCCTTCATGCTGCCAGGCGCCCGTTACAGCAGGAATGCAGGCCGCTGCATGCATATTGACCGCACCGTTACGGCTTCTGGAAAACCCGTAGCCAAGCCGGAAGTAGCTTTTTGGAGTCTGTCCGATCTGCCGGGCGAATTCGCGGATTTCCTCTGGGGAAAGGCCTGTAATCTCTGATGCCCATTCCGGAGAGCGGCTTTTAAGATGCTCTTCCAGCTCTTCATAGCCGTTGGTGTAACGCTCCATATAAGCTCGGTCGGCAAAATCTTCCTCAAACAGGACATTCATCACCGCACAGGCAAGGGCGCCATCTGTTCCGGGTTTCAGCATCAGATGGGTATCAGCCGCGAGGGCTGTTGCATTCCGGTAAGGATCGATGACGACGATTTTTGCGCCGCGCTCTTTCCGGGCGCGGGTCGCATGGGTCATCACATTGATCTGGGTATGGACAGCGTTGGTACCCCAGATAATTACCAGGTCCGATTTGGAAATTTCGCGGGGGTCCGTGCCGCGATAGGCGCCGGCCGCTGCCAGCCAGCCGGCCCGTGCCAGGTTGGTGCAGATGGTGGAGAACTGTCCGGAATATTTCTTGGCATGCCGCAGCCGTTCAATGCCGTCCCGCTGAACAAGACCCATGGTACCGGCAAAGAAGTGCGGCCAGACGGTTTCTGATCCATGCTCTTCTTCCCGTGCCAGGAACTCCCGCGCGATATGGTCAAGGGCTTCGTCCCAACTGATTTGTTCCCAGTCTCCGGCACCTTTTTTGCCGACCCGTCGCAGCGGATGGAGAAGGCGGTCCGGATGATGAGTCCGCTCGGCGTATCGGGCAACCTTGGCGCAGATAACGCCTGCAGTGTAGCTGTTATCTTCTGCGCCTCTGACACGACCGATCTGTTGGTCCCCCAGCTTTTCAATCTCAAGGGAGCAGGTCGACGGGCAGTCATGAGGACAGGCGGAGGATCGGATTTCTATGGAACTGGCGGGTTTCATGGATGTGTACCGGTATACTATAGGGTCCGGCGAGTGACCGGATCAGAAAAAAGAATGACAAGGTTAGTGTTTTATAGACAAAGCTGCAATATGAGAGTGTCTGAAAATGACCGGGACTCGCCCTATTCTTGTAAAGAAGCTGGTATTGTCAGGCGTGAACAGATATATGCGTGTCAGGTCTGAAGATGAGCGGGTATAGATTTTGAAGCAACTCAAGAAAATCCTTAAAAGTGATAGGATGAAAGCTGTCATTGGCTGGGTTGCGGCTGCTTATATCTGGCTCGTATACAGAACCGGCCGCTGGCAGACCATTAATGGTGGTGAAGCAGAGGCTTATATTCGGGAAAATAAGCCTTTTATTCTTGCTTTCTGGCATGGTCGTCTGCTGTTGATGCCCACATTGATGAAAAAAAATGTCCGGGCTCATGTGCTTATCTCCCGGCATGGTGACGGCGAGATTATAGCACAGGCAATCCGGCACTGGAACCTGGACAGCATACGGGGGTCCACAACGAAGGGAGCCTTGCCGGCGATCAAGGAGATCCTGAAAGTCATCCGCCGCAAGGAAATTGCGGTGATCACGCCGGATGGTCCTCAGGGCCCGCGTATGAGGGTTCAGGATGGTGTAATGAGAATTGCCGCCATGTCAGGTGTTCCTGTTTTTCCGGCCAGCTATTCAGCGAAGCGAGGCCGGTTTCTGGGGAGTTGGGATCGGTTCCTGTTTGCTAAGCCTTTCAGTCGCGGGGTGATCATCTGGGGAGATCCTGTTCACGTACCCCGTCAAGATACGGATGGCGCTTTTGATAGAGCGCGTGATGAGATCGAAGGAAGTCTGAACAGAATAACGCAGGAGGCGGACCGATTGTGCGGTCATGTTCCGGTCGAACCTGCCGATAGAGTGGCTTCTCATAATGAAGACAATAAGGTATCGTAACGCCAATGAATCTCTTTATGTATAATGGCTTATTGTGGCTTACCTCACCCTTTATAAAAGCTCATCTGAAGAGCCGGGTTACCCAGGGAAAAGAGGATGCTAACCGGATTTATGAGCGTTACGGAGAACCATCGCGGGTTCGCCCCGCAGGGCAGCTGGTCTGGGTGCATGCGGCTTCGGTGGGTGAAGCCATGTCCGTACTGCCTCTGATTGAGGAATTGCTGGCGAGGAAGACGGATCGCTTTGTGTTGCTGACAACAGGAACCGTGTCATCGGCAAATCTTATGCTGGAAAGGCTGCCAACCGGAGCTTTTCATCAATATGTTCCCATCGATACAAAGGAGGCTGTTGCCAGCTTTCTCAATTACTGGCGCCCACAGGTTGCCATCTGGATGGAATCGGAAATCTGGCCAAATCTGATCAATCAGACTTCCATTCGCAATATTCCCATGATGATGCTGAACGCCAGAATGACCACATCGTCTTTTAATATGTGGCGGAAGACAGGAGGGCTGGCCAAGAAGCTCATCCGTAAATTCTCCTATATTCATGCGCAGTCGGAAATTGCCGCTGATCGGCTTAAATATCTGGGAGCGGAGAATGTGGACGTTCTTGGAAATCTGAAATTCTGCTCTCCTCCGCTACCGTTTCGCAAAGAACCGTTCCAGGCGCTCCGAAATGCGACGGCCAACCGGAAAATGTGGCTGGCTTCCAGTACTCACAAAGGAGAGGAAGCTCTCATTGCGGCCGCCCATATTGATATGCGAAGTAAGGTCAAGGGCCTTTTGACCATCATTGTGCCGCGTCACCCGGATCGGGGTGACGAGATCATGGCGAAACTCAACCAGGCCGGTTTTTCGGTTGCCCGGCGATCCGCTGGAGAACAAATTACCCCGCAGACAGAGATCTATCTGGCGGATACCATCGGCGAACTTGGCATTTTTTACCGGCTTGTCGATGTGGTGTTCGTCGGCGGGTCCCTTGTCAAGAAAGGGGGGCAGAACCTTCTGGAGGCTGCAAGGCTTCATTGCGCCATTATGCATGGTCCTGATATGAGCAATTTTGAGGAAATCGTGAAGGATATGCAGGAAAATAACGCTGCAATCCAAGTTAACGATGGATCTGAACTCATTAATACCACATATAAATTAATGTCAGAGATCAAATTGAGAGGCGAACTGGCCGGGCGCGCCAATCAGGTCGTCAAAACGGGAGAAGCTCTTCTTGGTCATCTGGCAAAGCAGGTTGACGAAGAAATTGCAGGGGCAGGTTAGAATGATTTCCCCTAAACAGAAAGCACTCTAAGTGAAAGCACCGGGATACTGGAATAGGGATAGTGGTTCGATACTGCCTTTTCTGCTGTCGCCGCTTAGTGCTCTTTATTCCTTGGCTGATCGTATAAATCGAAAGACGACAACCACCTATAACGTGGATGTTCCTGTTATCTGTATCGGTAATGTTGTGGCAGGCGGGGCCGGTAAGACCCCGGTTGCCATCGCTGTTGCTCGCTTCCTGATCCAGCAGGGCTGGGTCGTACATTTTCTGTCCCGTGGATATGGTGGTAGCCAGAAAGGCCCCGTGCGGGTTGTTCAGGATGTTCACCAGGCTTCCGAAGTCGGTGATGAACCTCTGTTGTTGGCGGCGGTTGCGCCGACCTGGGTTTCAAAAGATCGTCATACCGGAGCTCTTGCCGCGATTGAGGGCGGGGCTGATATCATTATCATGGATGACGGTTTTCAAAATACCTCCCTATACAAGGATCTGTCTTTTCTGGTTATTGATGCCGGGTTTGGCTTGGGAAATCGCCGTATTCTGCCGGCCGGCCCGCTTCGCGAGCCTGTGGATGCGGCACTGGCGAGGTCGGATGCGGTTATCGTTATCGGTGAACATCCGGGATTTGCCTTTCTGAAAGGATTGTCCATTCCGGTCTATGGCGCAAAGATTGTTCCCCACGCTTTGCAAAAGGAACTGGTCGGGGAAAAGGTGATTGCTTTTGCCGGTATCGGTAGGCCGGAGAAGTTCTTCCAAAGCCTTGTTGATGCCGGAGCCGAAGTGATCGAGGCGCTGGAATTCCCGGATCATTATACTTTCTCCCAGGATGACATTATGCGCCTCGTTGAGAAGGCCGCGCTTCATAACGCTGCACTGGTCACCACCCGAAAAGACTATGTGCGTTTATCCGACGATGCCCGTATGATGACCACCGTTTTCGATATTGACTTGGTTTTTGAAAAGCCGAAAGGGTTGCAGACATTGCTGATAGAAAAACTCGGGAGCCGCCAGCATGCCTGAGACGCAAAGTGCACCTGTTTCGCTGAAATACCGGTTGGAGTGGCTAGGTGTGAAGTTTGCCTTCTGGTTTTTCAGAACACTCGGGCGGAAGCGGGCCGCAAACTTCGGAAGCTGGCTGGCCCGTAAAATCGGTCCCCTGATGAAGGTTCATAAGCTGGCGCGGGAGAATATCAGCAATTCCCTGCCGGAGATCAGTGAGCCGGAGATGGATCGCACTCTGGACAGGATGTGGGATAATCTTGGCCGGAATATCGCTGAATTGCCGTTTAACGCAACGCTGGACTTTAACGCGCCTGATGTTGAAGTTGTCGGACGGGAAATTCTGGATAATGATCTGAAAACCGGACGGCCGGCTTTTATTCTGACCGGCCATTATGGTCCCTGGGAACTCATTGCCCATGCAGGGAGTTATCTGGATTGTCCAAATACGATCGTCTACCGGTCAGCCAACAACCCGCTTGTTGAAGAATATTTCCAGGCTCAACGGAGCAGTAGTGACCAAAATACGTTTTTGCCGAAAGGAATAAAGGGCGCGAAGGGTATTTTGAGGGCCATAAAGAAAGGCGAGATTGTCACTCTGCTGAACGATCAAAAACAGAATACCGGTCTTTCAGTCCCTTTCTTTGGAAGAGAAGCCATGACGGCGCCCAATGTGGCGGAGCTGGCCTGCAAGTTCAATATGCCTATTTATCCCATGCGGGCTGAACGGCTGGAAAACGGAAAAATCCGGGTGACAGTATCAGAAGCTATCCTGCCACCCGCCAGTGGAGATCGGAAGAAAGATGTTTTTGACCTTCTGCTGACCATTAATGGGATCTACGAAGACTGGATCCGGAAAAGGCCTGACCACTGGTTCTGGGTTCATAACCGGTGGCCAAGATAGATTTAACCGGTTAGTTTAATTTTTTCCGGACTTTGTTTCTTGGCTTCCCGTGCAGCGTGGATGCGTTCCAGGGCAATCCTGTCAGCAACTTCACCTGTAGGAAGCTTTTCCCGTTCAGCGCGTTTGAAGATATTCAGAAGGGTATCATGGATACCGGCGACTTCCCGCATGGCTGCCGTCCTGTCAAAATCCGGACCTTCATGACTGATGACAATGATACCACCGGCATTGATGGCGTAATCAGGCGCATAGAGAATATGCCTGTCCATCAGGGCTAATCCATGTCGGGGTTCTGCAAGCTGGTTGTTCGCTGCCCCGGCAATAACACTGGCTTTCAGGTGAGGGATCGTTTCGTCATTTAAAACAGCGCCGAGAGCACAGGGGGCGAATATATCTACATCCTGACGGGCAATGTCATCGGAGCTAACAGCCGTTGCTCCCAGTTCCTGAACGGCCTTGTTGATGGATTGATCGACAATGTCTGAAACGATCAGATCAGCGCCTGCCTCTTTTAAATGAGTGCACAGACCGTAACCCACTTGTCCCAAGCCCTGAACAGCCACTTTTACGCCGGTAAGATCTTCTTTATCGAGCCGGTATTTCGCCGCTGCCTTAAGTCCGTTGAAAACACCCCAGGCAGTAGCGGGGGAAGGATTACCGACATTCCCTTCACTGATGCCGGAAATATAGGGCGTTATGCGGCGAGCGATTTCCAGATCCGCAACCTGAATGCCGACATCTTCAGCGGCGATATATTGGCCGTTCAGGCTGTCTACGGCCCGGCCAAAAGCTTCGAACAGGGCTTCGGATTTGTCTGTCCGGGAATTCCCGATAATCACGGATTTGCCGCCGCCAAGCTTAAGACCGGCCAAAGCTGACTTATACGTCATTCCCTGTGACAGGCGGAGGACATCTTCCAGCGCCTCGTCATCATTCTCATAAGGCCACATACGAGTGCCGCCAAGGGAAGGTCCAAGTGTTGTGTCATGCACCGCAATGATGGCTTTCAGGCCGGTTTCCCGATCTTTAAAAAACAGCACTGCTTCGTGCTCGTCATAGCCCCTTGAAATGAATACAGACATGAAAATCCCTCGTTAGAAAACACTACTCTTTATAAAAATGCTTTAGGTAATGGTTTCGCCAGATGGCTAAAAATCAATGATTTTCAGGTCGCGTTTGGAAATTCGCAGGAAGATTACATTTTGTATTTGTGAACTGTAATATATATTGCTGAAACAACAGCTTTTTACGCAATTTTAATTTCACTCGTAAACAGTGTGGCGGGCCGTCAGTGCTAAACGCACCGATTCACCTTATCGGTATGCCATCAGTCCTTTTCTGACATATTCAGCAATGGCCAGACTTGATGTGAGGCCTGGACTTTCCATGCCGAAAAGATTGACCAGACCATCAATACCGTGTTCTGAAGGCAGGGAAATATGGAAATCCCGAACACCGCTTCCAGGGCTTTGAAGCTTGGGCCGGACGCCGCTATAGGCCGGGACAAGACAGCCGTCCGGCAGGTCCGGATAGTATCGACGGATGGCTTCATAAAAGGCCTCTCCGCGCTTTTCATCTACATTATAATCGATTTTCTCGACCCATTCCTGGTCCGGACCAAAACGGATCTGTCCGGCCATATCCAGGGTGACATGGATGCCGAGACTTGCCGTATTGGGGACAGGGTAGATAAGACGTGAAAAGGGGGAACGGATATGGGCGGTGAAATAACTTCCCTTGGCCAGGTAAAGAGGCGGGATACGGGTCGGATCAAGGCCGTCAATTCTCTTGGCAATATATTGGGCGGAAAGACCGGCGGCATTGATCAGGTTTTTGCAGGTGAGGGATGTTTCTCCGCTGCATACGGAAAAACCGGTTTCCGTTCTGGTAGCAGATGTGAAAGAGGCTTCTAAAGCCAGACTACCGCCATGCTCTTCCAGGCCGCCCAGCAGGGACAGCATATATTGATGGGTATCGATGATACCAGTGGAGGGGGAAAGAAGCGCACCGACACTGTTCAGATGAGGTTCCAGTGCCTGCAAACGTGCTTCGTCCAGAAACTCCAGATCCAGAACGCCGTTATCCCGGGCTTTTTCCGCGATGTCATCAAGAACGGGCAGTTCTTCCGGTCGGGTCGCCACAATCAGCTTTCCCAGTCTCTTGAAGGGTATGTGATGGCTTTCACAATATCGATACAGAGCTTCCTTGCCCTGGACGCACAGGCGGGCTTTCAAACTGCCTTTGGGATAGTAGATGCCGGCATGAATCACTTCGCTGTTCCGAGACGAGGTTTCCTCTCCGAACTGGGCATTTTTCTCAAGGACAAGGACATCCTGACCATGGATAGCCAGTTCTCTTGCGATCGCCAGGCCGATAACCCCGGCACCGATAACGACGGTTTCCGTATCATAACTCATAGGACTGTGTTAGCAGGTTTCATACCGGCGTCAAGACGAGGAAGTGAGGTCGTTCACGAAAGGTTTATATCAGCGCCATATTCGGAGGCGATGGGATCTATTATAATTTTCTGATGATAAAGAAGACGCTTCTCTTTGCGGCAGGTTTTGCTCTCTCACTCTCATATGGGATCGGGATGGCATTCGCGGATCCCGGTTTCTGGAAGCATGAATGGCCGGAGACGGATTTTTCGAAAACCAGTGTGGATTATGGCGAGATCTTTTCGGGAGGACCGCCAAAGGACGGAATTCCGGCGATAGATAATCCGGTCTTTGTTCAGATTTCCGAGATCAAGGATATCAAGGCGACGGAACCGGTTATTGGTGTGGTCGTCGGAAAAGAGGCCAAGGCCTATCCATTGCGTGTTCTGATGTGGCACGAGATTGTCAATGATACGATCGGTGGCGTGCCTGTTTCGGTTACTTTCTGTCCCCTCTGTAATGCTTCCATCGTTTTTGATCGGCGCCTGTCTCATCCGGAAAAAGGCAATATGGTTCTGGATTTTGGCACCACCGGGAAGCTCCGTAATTCCGATCTTGTCATGTATGACCGGCAAACGGAAAGTTGGTGGCAGCAGTTTCTCGGGGAAGCCATTGTTGGGGAGCTGATTGGTGCTACCCTAAAAGTAATACCGGTTCGAATCGAATCTTTTGCCAAATTCAAAGAGCGTCAGCCGGACGGGAAGGTCCTGATTCCGTCGCAAGCCGGATTAAGGCCCTATGGTAAAAACCCCTATGAGGGATATGACAGCCTGGCGACCCCGTTCCTGTATCGGGGGGAAATGCCGTCAAATGTGGCTCCTCTTTCCCGGATCGTCGCCAGTGAGGGAAAGGCCTGGGCCCTGGATTATGTGAGGGATAAAAAGCGGATCGAAACCAAAGACGGACTGATTATTGAGTGGGAAAAAGGGCAGAATTCCGCCCTTGATGCCAGTGAAATCGGTGAAGGGGTGGATATCGGCAATATTACCGTTCGCCGTATGAAAGACGGAAAATTAGCAGATATTGCTTATACGGTGGATTTTGCATTTGCCCATCATGCCTTCCACCCGGATATTCCGATTATTACGCAATAATTCCGCTTCCGGATTTCCCTCAAAATTTGCTAAATTGCTATAAGATTATCGCGCTTGTCAGAGGTGGTTGCCTAAGGTAAACCTGATTGCCCTGACCTGAGGGGAAAAAGGTCGGAAAGTGAGCAACAATAATTGAAATGTGGAGTTCAACGTGACGGTGACTGTTGAGGAGGTGAAGCCGACGACTGATGCGCAGCCTACAAGGGCTCACATCATCGTTATCGGAAACGCCAAGGGGGGATCCGGTAAATCCACGACCGGAATGCACGTGATCGTATCTCTGCTGACGCTGGGCTATAGAGTTGGTGCCATTGACCTGGATGGCAAACAGAAGACGCTGGGCCGATATATTGAGAATCGGCAGGAGTTTGTTGCCCGTAAGAAAATCGATCTACCAATGCCCATGCTTAAGGTGATTGAGCCCAGTACAAAGAAAAATATGGATGAAGCCCAGACGGATGAACGGGCCCGCTTTGTGAACGCGTTGCAGGAACTTGTCTACGCCAATGACTTTGTTGTGGTTGACTGCCCGGGCGCTGATAGCTTCATCTCCAAGCTCGGCCATTCCTTCGCGGACACATTGCTGACTCCCATGAATGACAGCTTCATTGACCTGGACCTGTTGGCTAAAGTGGATGAAAGCACCTACGAGGTAGAACGACCGAGTTGGTATAGCGAAATGGTCTGGGAGCAGCGCAAACGACGCGCTCTGATTGACAAACATCAGATTGACTGGGTTGTCATGCGGAACAGACTTTCTCATACCGATGCTCATAACAAGCGGCATATCGAAAAAATTCTCGAAAAGCTTGCTGACAGGATTTCCTTTCGGTCTGCTCCCGGCTTTGGTGAGCGTGTCATCTTCAGAGAACTGTTCCTCAAAGGTCTGACGATGCTTGATCTGCAAAAGAAAGGCGTTGGAATCAAGATGTCCATGAGCCATGTGGCGGCGCGCCAGGAGGTCAGGCATCTGATTAAATCTCTGAATCTACCTGGCATTAGCGAGAGAGTGGAAGAACTTTAAGCAGGCTTGGTTCTAGATCCTTCCAATGTCGATCATCATTGGTCCGGTCGAACAGATCACACTTCTGCTGTCGACTGTTTTAAATCCTGCTTTCAGAAGGGCGGTTGATATGTCCCCTTTATTGAATGAGGAATTCTGTCCTTTCAAAGCCGGTATAAGCCTTCCGATGACATGGTTTTCCGGTTTTGTCCGTTCTTTTTCCAAGCCTTCGTGAAAGCTAAAGAACACTCCGTTCCGGGATAGAGACTGCTTCAGTCTTTCAAGCACAGAAACAAGATCATTAGCGAAATAAAGGGTCATGGACCCGCAAATGATATCCTGAGGCGGTGGTATTTCTAACGCATTGTAGTCCCCTGGCAGTACAGTTATGGATGAGAGATCAGCTAAAGATTTTTCAATGCGCTCTGCCATAGGGGGAAGATCAAGAACGGTGATCTGCTTTTCGGGGTGTTTTTTCCTGATCATTTGCGCGAGAATACCGGAACCGGCTCCAATTTCCATGAAACGCTTTGCGCTGCTCCATTCGGGAAGCTCTTGTAAAAAAGACAGCAGTTCCTGCGCGGCGAAGCCTTCATGGTAGGCGCGAAGGCTTTCCGCAGAGTTATCCCAAAAGCGTGCATCTGACATATCTATTGCCGGAGAAGCAGTTTTTTCTTTCAAAAGATCCATAAGGTTGCCATGCCGTATTGTCTTCATGGCCTTCATAAGCGGGTGCAGGCATTGCGGACTGTCAGACAGGAGCCATGGCGCTATATCCAGACTGATATGGTACTTTCCTGAAGACTTTGCTGCCACATCAAGTGACACAAGGGCGTCAAGAAGCAGTTCTGTTTTTACCGGATCCATAACAAGGTTTTCAGCGACTTCAGGCGCGGTTATTTCGGATCGCAGCAGGTCAAAGACTTTTAACTGGTAGCACACGTCAATGATTTGCCAGCGAATAGGGGCTTGTATGAGGTCGAACAGATCTCCCGGCGTCTTTAAAGAAAACATCCCGGCCGTTCTCACCACTTATATTTCACAGAGAGGCCGACCCGACGAGGAGCACCGTCTTCTACGACAGTTCCGTTCGGAGTGGCGACTGCCCGGCTGAAGACGTTTTCATTGGTTATATTGGTCGCCCACAAGGACAGTTCTGCAGCTTGAAGACGGTATCCTATTGCAGCATCCAGTTTAAGGAAGGCGGATTGCTTTATACTGTTTTGGCTATCGAAATAGTGTGATCCTGCGCCGTTGATGCTTGTTTCACCAAACCATCCGGCTTTACTGTTGTAGCGAACTCCAAGGCCGTATGTATAATCTGAGGCCATTGGCAGTCTGTTTCCAGACAGATCTGCCGGCGCAGGTAGTATAATCTGATAGTCCGTTGCTTCGGCGCGCTGAAGACCGAGAGAGCCAAAGATTTCCCAGTTTTCGGTCAGATTTGCATTGGCTGACAGCTCTGCTCCGAAGACACGGGTTTCAGAAGCATTGGAGATCGCCCGAATACCGCCTGGTTGCAGATCAACAATCTGCTTGTCTCGTGTGCTGGTGTGAAAAAGGCTCGCTTGCAATGCCCAACGGTTATCCACTGTACCCGTCTTTAGGCCTATTTCAGATGTCCAACTATATTCCGGATCGTAGCTGAGGGTTTCCTGGCTGCTTGCCATGCCGTAATTTATGCCGCCGGGCAGGTAGCCTCTCGCATAAGAGGCATAGAGCATTGTTGACGGCAGAAACTGATAGGAAAGAGTTGCTTTCGGCAAGAAAGTAACTGTGTTCAGGACATCATCAAACCGATTTGTAGTTCCCAGAGCCGTATGGGTCAGGCGCCCGTCTTGGCGGTGCCATTCAAGACGACTCCCCAGATTGAGAGTCAGTTTTTCTGTCAGGGGAAAATCAGCATGTCCAAAGACAGCGAGACCTTGCTGATTGATGTCGGTTTTGCGCTCTGTTCTTGGGACGCCGATTTTAAAATCGATATCTGTCCATTCAGAGAAGCCGTAAATCCCCGCTAACCAGCGGATGCCTCCCTCAGGTCCGTCTGACTGCAAACGAAGCTCCTGAGATATGGATTGGTCGTCATGGGATAACAGCGTTGGTAACGTCGGCAGTGGCCCTGTATCCAGGTCTAGCTGAAAATCTCTATTATAGTGAGTAAGACCCGTAATAGATGTCAGCAGCATGTTGTCCAGACTGTGGTCAATTTTAAGAGAATGCACTCCTGTCAGGGTTTCTTCCCAACTGTCTGTATTATAATTGGTTTCATATCTGGGCGTCGTAAATGCACCATCCAGATATCGCATTCTCTGCTTACCGAAATCATGACCCTCAATGACCGTTTTGAAGGAGATGTCAGTCTTCTCACCGATGAAAATGTCGGCGCCGGTCGATAGGGTCCAGCGACCAATGTCGCCGCCACTTTCGGTATTATCAAAGCGGTTATAATGAACGCCGTCTCCTTTTTCCAGGCGCAGTGCTACCGAACCTGCGGCCTTGTCTTCAACAAGTTTGGATGAGAGGCGTCCTGTTAAAACATAATTGGGCTCCCAACCTCCGGGGCCATCCAGGAAGATCGTGTTTAGCGATGTTTCGGCCGTCGGTGACCAGTCGGGATTGGCTGTTATTGTCTTTATCGCACCTGCTTCGGTGTTTCTTCCATATAAGGCACTTTGTGGGCCTTTAATAATTTCCAGCCGCTCTAAATCGAATAACTTTGGAGCTTGTAAAGCTCCGTGCGGCAGAGCGACATCATTGACAAAATAACCGACCGGATCCTGGAGACCTGTGTTGGCGCCGGTTGTACCCCGGATCACAATACGCGTTTGGACCGAGCTTTGCTCTACCAGTATATTCGCCGATTTTTTCGACAAGGATTCAAATTCATTCCAAAGCGGGCTTTGCAGTTCTTCTTTCGACAAGACATCTATGCTTGCCGGTGTCTTCTGGATATCTTCCCGCCACTGCCGTGCTTCTACAACGATAGGTGATATTTTAAAGACCTTGGAATCGTCACTTTTCAGGTTTTCCTGACGAGGCTCCTGCGCGGATGCCGGGGAAGAAGATAAAGCGGTAAGAAGAGAAAGAGAAAAAAACAGGCTTAATTTTTGTCCGTCATATTTCACTGTCAGGGTCCTCTTTTACAAAACACGTCGGAACCATATGGGGAGATGGGAAAGATGACGACAATCTGGCGAACAGTCAGACATCATTTGCCGAACACGCTATCTGTTTGCGGGTTGGCAAAAGGAAAGGAGAATGAGCAATGCAAAAAGACCGGCCGCAAATAGAAAAGGGCCTGCCGGGGATAGCTGATGAAGGCTTGAACCCAAGATAGGACCCGCGGCCATACCGATACCTTGTGCAACGGTATTTATACCGGCGGCCCTGGCTTGAAAATCGGGATCTACAGTAAGGCTGAGCGCTGCCAGATTGCCAGGGATAATAAGTCCGAGAGAGATACCCAGTAATATAACAGCAGACATCAGGATATCCGCCGAAGGTGCCCATGCAGAGAAACTCATGGAGATGACAGCGATGATGCCGCCAACCTTCAGAAAGGTCTGAGGGTGCCAGTTAAGGCGCCGTATCACGATTCCCTGTATCAGGATCATGGCGGCGAGAGTCAGCATCATGATTAAACCGCTTTTTTTAACGGACGCATCTGCCGCAAAGCCAAACTCGTCTTGAAGCCGTAGCGGTATAACCTGATACAGAATACTGTATACCGTCAGGCCGATGACGGTCACCGCTAAATAGGGCCATAAACGGACCCAGTAGGCAAACTTCCGTTGTTGATTGATCTCTTGGCGTGTCCCGCGCTGTGGTTCTTTCAGATGGAGATGAAGCGCTATCGCGGAACCGATAATCAGAAAAGCAATCAGATAGAGAGACTCATGTGCCAGAGAAGATCCGGATTGCCAGGCAATCATTCCTCCCAGAATCGAACCGAGGCCGAAGGCTGCCCCCATCATTCCCATGCCTTTTGCCCGCTCTTGCTGATCGGTCCGATCTGCCAGTAAGGCTTGTGCGCTGGGCATCAGACCGCCGGTAACGCTTACTTGTATCAAACGGAGCAGGAGCAGGATGCCATAGGTGATGGTTCCCGTAATAACGTAACGGTCATTGGCTTCCAGAAGAAATGCAAGCAGGACAGGAAAAGCTCCTGCCGAGACCAGAGCAATAAACAAGACGGGTTTTCTACCTTTTCTATCGCTGATAATCCCCCAAGCCGGGCCCGAAAGGGTAAGCATCAGTGCCGACAAACCAATCAGCAGACCGGTTTGCACGTCGCCAAAGCCGAGATTACGGCCTAAAACAGGCATGAGAATAAGGAGAAATGAATGACCAAGAGCATTGGCTAGCAAGGCAAACAGCAAAATGGGAACGGAAAGATCCCTCGGGCGGTTCAGGCCAAAACTAAACATTTAAATTACCTTCCGATCTTGAAGGTCATAAAGATATGGGATCAGAGGGGAGCTGCTATCACTTGCAGAACAAAAAAGAGTATCAGGCGAACGGAGACATGCCACGGTTCTCACGATATTCTTTGGGAGAGCATGCAAATTTCTCTTTGAATTGAGCTGCAAAATGACTGGAACTGCTAAAACCGCACAGGAACGCGATTTCGGTAACGCTTTCCCTATCCGAGAGCAGATAATTTTGTGCGAGGTCGAGCCGATAATCCCTCAACCAGGCGAAAACTGTTTTTCCATAGGTTTTCCGAAAGATCCGGTTGAGTTTTGTATGACTCATTCGGCCTATTTCTGCCAACTCCTCCAGAGAAGGGGGATGTGTCAGGTCGGAAATCAGAGCATCAATAACCCGCATAAGGTCAACAGAAGGTGTCATCTCCCGCTGCGTTCCCAAATTCCAGGTCATTTGAGGAATAGGAGACAATGAGCGTGCCAGCAGGGAGAGAGAGTCACCCTCTGCCATAAGGCGATCAAGCGGAGATAACAACGGGTTTCCCAGGATCGAGGAAAGATACTCACTGTCTCTAATGCCTTGAGCCAGTCGCAAGGCCCGGCTTCCAGGTTCGACCCAGGCACCAACAACGCTGTCAAGGGCGACTTTTGCCTGCTCAGACGTAAATTTTACGGCAGCCATCACAGCGTTATTCTGAGCGGGAGTATGTCGGTGCATAGCATTGTTTTCCAAACGGAAGAGCCAGATGTCGCCCTCTTGGACGAGGTATTTCCGGCCGCTATTGTCGAAGCTGAAAATGCCGCTTCCAGAAAGTCCGAAGGCCAGGATATTGACGTCCTGACCGTATTCAATCACGGATCGGTAGTCGTCTGGTAGAACACAGTGACTTCTGACAATAGAGATATCTGAGGAGATATATCCGGTTCGAAAGCGGGCCTCACCTTTACTAAGAGAAAGCGATTTTTCAAGCCATCCTTCACTTTGGGGGAGGAAGCCGTCGAGCCTTTTCCTGTTTATCTGGATGATGCCGTTAGAGGTATTCTTTTCCATCTACTGTAAATACCTATTAAACGTCGCCCTAAAATCTGTGGCTTAGCCGGGCAGAAGGAAACTTAATAATTGTTATTAGATGATAATGATTATCATTCTTAAATCAAGGAATTTGCACTTAGATTTCGAACAGGAAATCTGAATGTGTATCTGATAAATCAAAATCGCGTTCAAATAGTCCCGATTTTAGCAATCAATGATATTGTCCGGTAAAATTTATAAACGTTATTGGATGATTTTTTTGTTTCATCTTGAAAAATGTCAATATTGTGACGAAATAACACTCTGTTTTTTGTTCATTAAAAACAACATACTAAAAGAAAATTGGCGATTATTTTTCTTAATTTTCATCGTTAATTTAACCTGTATATCTAATATTAACATTTTCTGCTTATACATTAATAGTATCAGCGGTGCAGAAGCTGCATCGACGTAGGTCCAGAACCTTTAAGAATTAAAGGTCCGGCTGTAACTTTAGTAAAAGGAGGAGCGTATGTTGAAATTAGTTTCTGACATCAAACTTGTTAATCGTGTATCACGCATGCGCTCTGTCATTTCTTTTGGACTTTCAGTGCTAGTATTCGCAGCGATGATGGTTTCATTTCAAGTGACAGACGCATCTGCCCAGAACGCCTGTTTTGAACGCGGGGCATTGATCAAACACTTGGATGGCAAATTTTCTGAAGCACCGGTTGCCGCGGGTCTTGCTGCAAATGGTAGTGTCTTGGAAGTCTTTACCAGCCCGGACGGCGTTACATGGACAATTGTCCTGACGCAACCAAATGGCGCCACCTGCGTCATGGCATCCGGAGAGTCCTGGATGGGCATTCCGTTGCCGAAGAAAGGTAAAGTCAGCTAACTTTACCGCTTTTCAGAAATTTCAAAAGACAGGCACTTCCAACGGAGGTGCCTTCTTTTTTATTCCATGGAAAAATCAATATTCGCTGCTTTTAGATTATCCATGAGCGCTTGTTTGACCGTTTCAAGGGCTGCTTCGTCAGCAGCTTCACAGCGTGCCACAAGCACTGCCTGCGTATTTGAAGCCCTGAGAAGCCACCATCCCTCATCAACCGCGACTCTTACACCATCGATATCGGAAAAGTCAGCGCCTTCTTTTTCAAGATTGGTTTTGATGCGTTTTACAGCATCGAATTTTTCTTCATCCGGGCAGGTGAACCTCATTTCAGGTGTATTGACCATCTTGGGAAGGGCGTCAAAAAGCTCATCAATACTTTCGGACATATTACCAAGCAAATTCAGAAGACGCAGGCCCACATAGATGGCATCGTCGAACCCGTAGAAATGGTCATTATAAAAAATATGACCGCTCATTTCTCCGGCAAGCGGGGCCGACAGTTCTGCCATTTTTGTTTTGATCAGGGAGTGGCCGGTTTTCCACATGATTGGCTTTCCGCCCAAACGATCCACTTCATCAAACAGGGCCTTGCTGGCTTTTACGTCCGCAATCAAAGCAGCACCGGGACGTTCCTGGAGGACTTCCCGCGCCAGGATAGCCAGAAGCTGATCGCCCCAGATGATATTGCCCCGACTGTCAACAACGCCGATCCGGTCACCGTCGCCGTCAAAAGCGATGCCAAGATCGGCCTTGATGCCTTTGACCGTCCGGATAAGATCCTGAAGATTTTTCTCCACCGTCGGGTCCGGATGGTGATTGGGAAATGTGCTGTCGATTTCGTCATAGAGCAATACGTGACGGCCGGGGAGCGCTGCCACGACTTTGCGGAGTGCTTCACCGGTTACGCCATTGCCGCAATCCCAGATGACCGACATATCTGCGGTCGCGTTGAAATCCTGTAACAACCGCTCCACATAGCTATCCATTAACGGATGGTCGCGAAGGGCGCCATGCCCGCTTTTCCAGCGTCCTGCTGCACAAAGTTTGCCCAGTTTCTGAATATCCTGACCGAAAAACGGCTTGCCGTTCATGATCATTTTAAAACCGTTATGGCTGGGAGGATTATGAGAACCGGTAATCATAATCCCGTTGCGGGTTTCCAGTTCATAGGTGGAATAATACAGCATGGGTGTTGGACCCATCCCAATCCGGATAACATCAACGCCGGAGGTCTGAAGTCCCTTTATCAGGGACTGTTCCAGTTCAGGGGAGGACGCACGACCGTCGTAGCCAACCGAAACAAGCGTGTCGCCGTTCTCTTGCATCATGGAACCGAAAGCGCGTCCTATCGCTTCAGCATCTGCCGGGAACAGGGTTTTGCCAACAATACCGCGGATATCATATTCACGCAGGATTGTGGGGTGGAAGGAATGTGTATCGCTCATTTGATCCTCGTCACATGTCCGTTGGGAGTGTTGGGCGGCCAACACAGCTATACTGGAAACCGCAGGCCCGCATTTCATCTGGCTCATAGATATTCCGAAGGTCAATCATGACCGGTTCATTCATCAGGGATTTGATTCTTTCCAGATCCAAGGCTCTGAACTCGTTCCATTCCGTGATAATAACAACCGCATCAGCCTTCTCAAGGGTGGTATAGGCATTGTCACAGAAGGTGATGTTATCAAGTAATCCCCTGGCTTCCTTCATACCTTCCGGATCGTAAGCATGGAGATCGGCTCCCGCTTGATGAAGGGCAGGCAGGATATCAAGGCTGGGGCTTTCCCGCATATCGTCGGTATTGGGCTTGAAAGTCAGGCCAAGAACAGCAACTTTCTTGCCGTCGACAGATCCGCCGCAGGCTTTGATGACTTTGTCAGCCATATCCAGTTTGCGTTTCTCGTTAATATCAATGACCGCCTCAACGATCTTCAGAGGAGCGCCATTCTCCTTGGAGGTCTGATAGAGGGCCCTCGTATCCTTCGGGAAACAGGAACCGCCGAAACCTGGTCCCGCATGCAGGAATTTGCTCCCGATCCGGCCATCCAGACCAATGCCTTTAGCGACGTCATGAACATCGGCACCGACCTGTTCGCACAAATCGGCCATTTCATTGATAAAGGTGATCTTTGCCGCCAGAAAGGCATTCCCTGCATATTTCGTCAGTTCGGAGCTTTCCAGGGAGGTAAAGAGAAGGGGTGTTTGAATCAGGGAAAGAGGGCGGTAAATAGCCTCCATCACTTTGCGCGCTTTATCGGAAGTCGTTCCGACAACAACCCGGTCCGGCCGCATAAAGTCTTCAATAGCGGCCCCTTCGCGCAGAAATTCAGGATTTGAAACCACGTCGAAATCTTGCGAAGCGCAGGTTTCGCTCAGGATTTCATGAACGCGCCTGCCGGTTCCAACGGGAACCGTGGATTTATTGACAACAACGGTGTAGCCATTGATTGCCTCACCGATTTCCCGGGCTGCTTCGAAGACATATGTTAAGTCGGCCTGGCCATCTCCCCGACGACTGGGGGTGCCAACGCCAATAAAGACCGCATCGGATTTTGAAACAGCTTCTTTCAGGTCGGTTCCGAAAGAGAGGCGGTCAGCTTTGACATTCTTTGCAACCAGGGTATCCAGTCCTGGTTCGAATATGGGGATTTCACCGTTATTCAGCGCGTCAATCTTGTCTGTATTTTTATCGACGCAAATAACATCATGCCCGAATTCTGAGAAGCAGGTTCCTGAAACCAAACCCACATAGCCGGTCCCGATCATTGCAATTCGCATGGTACTTAGTTCCTAGTTTTTTGATCAGAGATCCGCTGCAATCGAACGGATAATATCTCCAAAGTCCCGAGCTGTATCATCCCTCTTAAGGGCAAAGGCCACATTGGCATGCAGGAAGCCGATTTTATCACCGCAGTCAAATCGGGTGCCTTCGAAACGCAGTCCGTAAAAGGGGCTGGATTTCAGCATGTCGGACAAGGCATCTGTCAGCTGAATCTCGTTTCCTGCGCCGCGGGCTTGATTTTCAAGAATGCCGAAGACGGCCGGCTCCAGAATATACCGCCCAATCACAGCAAGATTGGAAGGTGCTTCGGATGGATTTGGCTTTTCCACTAAATGTGTAACTTCAACCTTCTTGTCGTCATCAAATCCGGGTTTGATGATACCGTAACGGGACGTGTGTTCATGGGGGACTTCCATAGCAGCGAGAATGTTGCCGCCACCCAGCTCATCCCGCGTTTCCATCATCTGAGCTAGACAGGCTTTATCACTCAGGATCAGATCGTCTGCCAGAATAACGGCAAACGGCTCGTCACCGACATAACGCTTGGCACACCAGACGGCGTGACCCAGTCCCTGAGGTTCCTGCTGCCGGATATAGGCAACAGATCCTGTATTGGGTAGGCTGTCTTGCAGGGCATCCAGAACATCATTTTTTCCGCGTTCCTGCAGAACGCTTTCCAGCTCATAAGACCGGTCAAAATGATCCTCAATAATGACCTTGCCGCGACCGGTCACAAAAATAAACTCTTCGATTCCCGCTTCTCTGGCCTCATCCACGGCATATTGAATGAGCGGCCTGTCAACGACAGGCAGCATTTCCTTCGGCATGGCTTTGGTTGCAGGAAGAAAGCGTGTCCCAAGTCCCCCAACCGGGAACACAGCTTTGCGTACTTTTTTCAACATTGGAAAACCCCTCGTTCGCATTCTGCTGGCCCCTTATACACCCCCCAAAGCGGGATGCAAGCCTAGACAGCTTAGCGTTTCATCAGAATATCTTTGGCCTGGTTAATTTTGGCGGCCATATAGGCGGACCCGTCGTGGTCCGGGTGAAATTTCTTCATTAACCTCTTGTGAGCCGCTTTGATTTCCTCTTTATCCGCACCCTTATCCAGTTCCAGAATTTCCAGTGCTTCAGCGATTGTCATACCATTTGATTGATATTCCGTTGACGAATTGGAAGAAGACTGATTCTGCCTGTCATATGTTTCATTTTCGTTATCCGAAAATTTCCGTTCGATAAAAGTAAACAGGATAGAGGCACTTTGCTCGTCAGCTGTAACGGATTGCTGCAGTTCTTTAAGCTCATTCAGAGATAACTCGGAGAGTTTGCGTCCTTGATATTCTCCCTGAAGAATATGGGCATCCATGTCTCCGCTGTCATGGTCAAGGGTCGCATGAAACCAGGCGGTTTTCACATCTGATTGCTGGCCGGCGGAAGGTGAGGATCGCTGAAAAAAAGGCTTGTTGCGTAGGAAAAACAGGGCTGCAAGGGCAAGAGGTGGTGCATATTGAAAGCGACCGGTGAACGTAAAGAAAGCAGCCAGCAGTCCTAATATAATGGCTGCAGAAATCCGGATGCTGCGAAGAATGGCCTTCGGGTCTGCCTGAGCCAGTGCGTTGGCCCCAATGATCAGGCCGATCAGGAGAGTCAGGCCGATAATGAAATATGCTAGCATAATCTTGGATCTACTTAATTTGGCGCGAGAGCAGGAGCGTTTCTCCCCCCACTTTCCGGCTATGGTTTTCGAGAGCCTGACGGCCTCCTGTTGCGTATATGGCAACAGCTTTTAAAAGTGTCTTAAGAATCGCAGCACTGCCGGAATCAAACCGGTAGAAGGCGCCGTTTGTAAGTTTGGAAATCTGACGGAAACAGGCCTCTGCTACCGGATCATAGCCTTCCTGAAAGGTAAAGACGGGCACCCCCTGCATACCGATCTGACCGGCAAGATGACAGAGGTGATCTGTATCTTCCTCCATACAGTCTCCAACATAGACAAGGGCATTGACCTTTTTCTCCGCAGTCTGCTGCAAGGTATGTTTCAGGACCTTACCGATTTGTGTATGGCCGCCAAGACAATTGACTTTCGAGAGAGGGCGGATGAGAGCCCGACTATCCCGGGTCCAGGATGTTGCCCGGAATTCACCAAAACCACGGAAGAAAGCAATTTGCAGCTCAAGCTGACCAGTGGTCGCCGCGGCATCAAACATTTCTCTTTGCAGGTGA
>DIYE01000375.1:4475-7660 GCA_002428885.1 Alphaproteobacteria bacterium UBA6062 | reverse complement strand
GCTTTCAAAAGGATTAAGGTCGTCGCCTTTGCTCTCATCCTGTTCCTGGGACGGCAAAATCAGACTGCTGGCAATCCGGCCATCCAGTTCGGCAGCCGTAAATCCGATGGCACCGCGGGGGGACACATACCGGAAACGTCCGTTCTGATCTGTCTCCCAGACAAATTCAGCGGTACAGGTCACGAGATCCTTGAAGAGTTGGCGAGACGCGACCAATGCATTGGTCAGATTTCGTTGCATGGTCACGTTTTTGCCGGTTACCAGAATATGATCTGCAGCTCCTGCCATGGGCAAAAGTGTGAGATCCACCACTTCCAGATCATCTCCCTCCCCATAGGTGAAAGCCTGATGATCCGGTGTCAGAGTGTCCTGTACCTGCCGAACCGCCGAGGCAAACTTGCCGGATTTCCGGTCCCTAAAGGCTGCTATGACCGGCGCCGCACTCTCATTCGACAAAACCGTTTCAAGATCACCGTTCAGAACAAAGGCAGGGCCCGGAAAAGCGGCCAGCAGGGTTTCTGCTCCAGCAATGGAGACACCCGGGCGAGCCTCTCCCGTGTTCCGGTCACCGCTTCTCACAAATTGCAGGGAACTGAGCAGACCCATGATACTCCAGACACTAATAAAGGAATGTTTGCTAGCGAGACTGTAGGAAAAACAACTTAACAGCCCCTTAAAAGCCAGACCCGGATCCATATTTCTCTTGTTCTTTATGGTCGGAGGTTTAAAACTCCGTCTATGGAAAAAACAAGCCAGTGGTCCGATTTCTCGGAGATTGATGTCTGGATTTTCGATCTGGACAACACCCTTTACCCAGCCCATTGCAATCTGTTCGCGCAGATTGACAAGAAAATGGGTGAATTTGTCTCCCGTTTTCTGGATGTGGAACTGCCTGAAGCCAAACGGATCCAGAAGGAATATTTCCACAACTACGGAACCACCCTGAACGGCCTGATGACCTGTCATGACTTGCATCCGGATGATTTCCTGCATTATGTCCATGATATAGACGTCAGTGCGCTGGCTCGTGCCGAGAGACTGAGCGAAGCATTGGACGCACTGGACGGCCGGAAGATCATCTTCACCAACGGCTCAGAAGATCATGCGACCAACGTATCCCGGCAACTGGGTATTGATCATCATTTCGAACATATCTTCGATATCCGCAAAAGCGATTTTATCCCGAAACCGGAAATCTCCGTCTACAGGAAACTGGTGGACGAACTGGATATCCGGCCAGAAAACGCTGTCTTGTTTGAGGATATGGCCAAGAATCTCAAACCGGCCCATGATCTCGGCATGACAACCGTCTGGGTTCCCAATCCGGAACACTGGTCCCATGAAACCTCTGACGGCCCCCATATCCATCATGTGGCGGAAGATCTGGCCGACTGGCTCCATAACCTGCTGGAAAGCCGCCGCTGAACCCGACAGGCATATTGACTTGCCGCCCCGTCCCGGTATGGTGCGAGGCAGAATTTCACTTTTATGTTTGAGGAACGACTATGAGTTTAGCCGATCTGCAGCCGGTGGTCGAAGCGGCCTGGGACAATCGGGACAGCATCTCCCCGTCAACAACCGGCGAACAGCGGGATGCCATCGAAGCCACGCTGGAAGCCCTGGACAACGGAACTGCCCGTGTCGCCGAAAAAACAGCGGATGGCTGGCAGGTCAATCAGTGGCTCAAGAAAGCCGTTCTTCTGTCATTCCGGCTAAACGATATGGCAATGATCGAAGGCGGACCAGGCACCAATACGAACTGGTATGACAAAGTGCCCAGCAAGTTCGAAGGCTGGGACGAAAACCGCTTCAAGGATGCTGGCTTCCGGGCCGTTCCGGGTGCCATTGTCCGCAAAAGCGCCTTTATCGCACCAAATGTCGTCCTGATGCCGAGCTTTGTTAATCTCGGTGCCCATGTAGGATCCGGCACCATGGTTGATACCTGGGCAACCGTTGGCTCCTGCGCCCAGATCGGCAAGGATGTTCATCTTTCCGGTGGCGTCGGCATTGGCGGTGTTCTTGAGCCGTTGCAGGCCGGTCCCGTCATCATTGAGGATAACTGCTTTATCGGTGCCCGCTCCGAAGTGGTGGAAGGCGTTGTTGTGGAAACCGGCGCCGTCCTGTCCATGGGCGTCTTTATCGGTGCTTCAACAAAAATCGTCAACCGGGAGACCGGTGAGGTTCATATCGGCCGTGTTCCGGCCTATTCCGTTGTCGTGCCGGGCAGCATGCCGGGCAAGCCGCTGCCGGACGGAACACCGGGTCCAAGTCTCTATTGTGCGGTCATCGTTAAAACTGTGGATGAACAGACCCGTTCAAAAACCTCCATTAACGACCTGCTGCGCGACTGAACCGCCTAGCGATATCAAGATCCAAAGCCCGCCTCAATCAGGCGGGCTTTTTTCTGTTCTCCCGATAGACCATATAAAGGCCGCTGGCGGCAATAACGGCTGACCCGATCCATACATTGGTTGTCGGGATTTCATCAAACAGAACAAAGCCAAGCAAGACTGCCCAGACCAGCGCCGTATATTCAAACGGCGTGATCACGCCCACCTCACCCGTGGTGAAGGCTTTGACAATAAAGAAATTCCCGACCAAAGACAGGAAGGCCATGATCCCGACAACCCCGAGATCCGGAAGCGGCATGGGTACCCAGTAAAAAGGCGTGCCGATCGCCCCGCAGACCATGACCGCAAAGTTCACATAAAAGACGATCGTGAACGTCGCTTCGGTTGTCCCAAGCCAGCGACTGCTCAGCATCAGGAAGCAATAGGACAGGCTGCCGATCAGGACCAGGAAAACCGCCGGATTGAAAACCTCGCTGGTCGGCTGCACCACATAAAGAACCCCCGCAAAGCCAACAACAATGGCCCCCCATCTGTGTATCCCCACATGTTCCTTGAATAACGGGACCGACAAGGCAGTCATGATAAAAGGAGAGATAAAGAATACGACCGTTGCTTCGGCAAGACCCATGGTCTGCAGGGCGCTGAAGAACATAAAGGGCGCGACAAATCCCAGAACACCCCGAACCGTATGCGCAAAGGGCCGGCGGGTTTTCAGCAGGCGAAGGCCACCCACAAACGGAACAAGCGCCAGCATAACAACCACATTCATCAGCCCGCGGACAAACAGGATCTGAAAAACCGAATAGTCCGCCGTCACCAACCATTTGGCGGCGG
>DIYE01000375.1:0-4407 GCA_002428885.1 Alphaproteobacteria bacterium UBA6062 | reverse complement strand
CAACCATTTGGCGGCGGCATCCATTGTCGCCAGCGTAAAGATGGCAGCCACCATATACACAATGCCCGTCAGGTTATTGATACCGGTCTGACTTTCGGTGGTCATGGGATCATACTCACTAAAAGGAAAGAAAACTGGGAAGGGCAAGGCCGCAGCCAGGGAAATCAATAACACCCTTATCGTGATTTAACCTGGAGATCAATAATCCTGTAGATCACCGGCAAAGCCGTTGACCCTGACGCAGGGGACGGGTAAAGGACTTACATGACTTATATGAATGATCTCGACGTCATTTCCCTCACTCAGGATCTGATGCGCTGCCCCAGCGTGACACCGGTGGATGCCGGTGCTCTGAATGTGCTTGAAGAGACCTTGAAATCCATAGGATTCGAGTGTCACCGACTTACCTTTTCCGATGACAACACGCCGGATGTGGAAAATCTCTATGCCCGTTTCGGAACCGGCTCTCCCAATTTCTGTTTCGCAGGCCATACCGATGTGGTTCCGCCCGGAGACCTGAATGCCTGGAGCGTAGATCCCTTTGATTCTGTTATTCGAGACGGGATGCTTTACGGGCGCGGTGCTGCGGATATGAAAGCAGCGGTCGCCTGTTTTGCCGTGGCGTCACAGCGCCTGATCAAATCCCGGCGGGGACAGTTTGACGGCTCCATCAGTCTGCTGATTACCGGTGATGAAGAAGGCCCCGCCATCAACGGCACCCGCAAGGTTCTGGAATGGATGTCGGAACAGGGGGAACGCATTGATCACTGTCTGGTGGGTGAGCCCACCAATCCGGCAGAGCTGGGAGATATGGTCAAGATCGGGCGGCGCGGCTCGTTCACCGGATTTCTGACGGTAAACGGGTCGGAAGGGCATGTCGCCTATCCGCATCTCGCCGACAATCCGGTTCCCCATCTTGTTGCCATGATGAGTGCCCTGGACCATATGCATCTGGATGATGGAAGCGAACACTTCCAGCCCAGCAATCTGGAATTCACGACGGTTGATGTGGGCAATCCGGCGACCAATGTTATCCCGCCGGCTGCCAGGACAACCTTCAATATCCGGTTTAATACCGAACATAGCCTGGACGGCCTTGACGACAGGATCAGAAGCCTGCTCGATGGCATCGCCAAGGAGCGCGGCGCCCGCTATGAACTTAAGGTTCTCAAGAATTCAGAACCTTTCCTCACTGCTGAAGGGGATTTCAGCAAACTGGTCTCCCGTTCCATCATGGAACATCTGGGAACGCGCCCTGAACTGTCAACGACCGGTGGCACCTCGGATGCCCGCTATATCAAAAACTACTGCCCTGTGGTGGAGTTTGGACTGGTCGGGCAAACCATGCATAAGATTGACGAGCATGTGGCCATTGAAGATATCGAACAGCTTGCCAATATCTATACAACCATCCTGGAAGGATATTTTTCTTAAATCCCTATGGCGAGCCTGACTGAAATTATCTGGTCTCTTTTTGGTTGCTACCGGCTGGCGATCCGGGACCGGAATGCGCTTAGCTATTTTAGTCTATCTGATGCAGGATTAGGGGCCTCGTTCAGTGCAATGCTGTTGGCCATTCCGGCTCTCGTCCTCACGAATATTCTGGAACTTGACATTATTCAAACAGATTTGGATTTACTTCCCTATCTGTTCATCAATGCAATCGCATATTTAATGTCCTGGACGGCTTATCTCGTTTTTATTGGGCTTGTAGACCAGTATTTTATTAAAACCATACGGTTTGGGATTTTTGTCATTGTCTATAACTGGACTCAATTTACTCTATCACTCGTTTGGCTCCCTATTTGTATTTTGACGCTGGGGTTGATGGGACCAGAAGCCACTGGCATATTCGGCCTAATCTTCTTAGGCCTCGGCTATGTTTATCTCTGGTACGTCCTCGTCAGTACTCTTACGATTCCCGGACCGACCGCAGCCATGCTTGCTTTTGCGGAATTTGTGATTGCCCTGTCCATCCACCGAACAGCGCTTGAGATTTTTTACGGCTGAGAAGCCTTTACTCAAGCAACTCCTCCAGCGGAAAGCCGGAGAATTTCTTGTTTTCCGTCATCACCACATGGGTCTTGATATTTTCAACACTGGCTCCGGAATTGAGCAGCATTTCATTGACCACGTGATACCGCTCCATATCTGCACAGACAAGGCGCAGGATAAAGTCACAGCCACCACTAACGGTATCGCATTGCACAACTTCCGGAAGGTTTTCGACAAAATTCTCGAACTGCCGAAAATCCTCCTGCCGGTGATTTTCGAGGGTTACCATGGCGATACAGGTGATATAGCGGCATAACCGGTCCAGATTAACCATCGCCTGATAAGGACCGAGACATCCGTCTTCTTCCAGCTTGCGAACCCGGGCCAGGCAGGAACTTGGAGAAAGCCCGACCTCTTCAGCCAGTTGCTGATTGGTCATCTTCGCAGATTGCTGCAATGCCGAAATAATATTCTGGTCAATTCGATCCAGAACCCGTTTTTCACGGCTTTTCGTCACTGACTCCCTCCATCACTTGTCCTCACTCATTCCGAATTATGTCAAAAAGTCCCTTAAATCAAGGATATTTGACTTGCGAAACCGGCACTCTATGTCTTGGGAAAGACATTATTTTTGTCGCCGAATTTTATTTGGAGAATTTCTGAAATCCCACAGAAAATTCTGACATTGCCAGCGAATTCGAAACCCTATTTTTCAGGGCTACTGCTAGCATCACCAGAACGCAACATTGTCGCCCTTACCTTTAAGATCCGGAGGAACCATGACCAACTCAGCCCTGATGGCAACCTATGCCCCGCCAGACATCCTGTTTGAAAAAGGCGAAGGCGCGTATCTCTTTACCGAGGATGGTGACAAGTATCTCGATTTCATCTCCGGGATCGCCGTCACGGCTTTCGGCCACAATCACCCTCATCTGGTCACTACATTGAAGGAGCAGGCCGGAAAATACTGGCACACCTCCAACATGTTCCGGGTCAAAGCCGGTGAGCAACTGGCGGAGCGGTTGGTTAAGCATACTTTTGCCGATCATGTCTTCTTCGGGAATTCAGGGGCGGAGGCAGTTGAAGCGGGTCTGAAAATGATGCGCCGATACCATTTTGACAGAGGGGATACAGAACGTACCCGCATCATCGGCATGAAAAACGCGTTTCACGGCCGCACCATTGCAACGGTCGCCGCTGCCGGTAACCCGGCTCATATCAAAGGCTTTTTTGATGGGGATCTTGGCTGTGATCATGTGCCTTTCGGTGATATCGAGGCCCTGCGGGCTGCCATCACCGATAAAACCGCTGGCGTTATTCTGGAACCGATCCAGGGCGAAGGCGGCATTCTTCCTGCTCCGGACGGTTATCTCAAGGCTGTCCGCGATTTATGCGATGAAACCGGCATCCTGATGATGGTCGATGAAATCCAGTGCGGAATGGGCCGGACCGGCAAGCTGTTTGCCTATGAATGGTCTGGTATCGAGCCGGATATTCTGTCCTCCGCCAAAGGTTTAGGCGGCGGCTTCCCGATCGGAGCCTGCCTTGCCAATGACAAAGCTTCCGCCTGTATGGTGGTGGGCACCCACGGGTCAACCTTTGGCGGTAACCCGCTGGCCACGGCCGTTGGCAATGCCGTTCTGGATCTGATGCTCGAAGACGGTTTTCTGGATCAGGTGAGAGAGCGGGGACAACAGCTAAAAAACGGCCTTGCAGACGTTGCAGACCGTCATCCAGAGATCTTGGGAGATGTTCAGGGGCTTGGCCTGATGCTCGGCGTCAAATGTCATGTTCCCAATACAGACATGCTGGCCCGCCTGCGGGATGCCAACCTGCTGACCGGGCGGGCGGGAAGCGATATCCTCCGGCTGCTGCCCCCGCTTAACCTGACCGAACATCATATTTCGGAAGCTCTCGCGATTATCGATCAGGTTTGTGCGGACTGGAAATAGGCTCTGTCATGACGCTCCCTTCTTTCCTATCGCAAATTGACGGTTGGCAGGATCAGATGGTGGACACCGTCTGTTCCTGGTCCAATATCAATTCCGGCAGCTACAATCTTACCGGCCTGGAAACCATGACGGACACCCTCACCAGGGCGTTCGAGGCAACAGGCGGGGAGGTCCGGATTCTGTCCTCTGATCCCATGCCTCTCCTCACCGGTGACGGAGAGGAAACCGAGCAGTCCGTCGGGCAGATGCTGCATGTCTCCATGCGACCGCAAGCCAATCGCAGGGTGCTCCTGTGCGGCCATATGGATACGGTCTTTGCGAGCGATAGTCCGTTTCAGACCTGGACAGATCTGGGAAATGGTCGGATCGGCGGCCCCGGTGTCGCAGATATGAAAGGCGGGCTGATGGTCATCCTTGCAGCGCTTCGCGCTTTTGAAAAAAGCCCTTCAAAAGACCAGAT
>DIYE01000205.1:19425-23398 GCA_002428885.1 Alphaproteobacteria bacterium UBA6062 | reverse complement strand
GTCTTCGGGCTGCCATCTCAGGACAGGCTTGCGCGCTGCCCCTGTCTCATCCAGTCGGCGCCGGGGTGCATACCGGGGCGACTGTGAGAAGACATTCGGATCATTACTGGTCTTTGCGGTTTCAATCAGATGACGCATGCTGCCAATGAACATATCAAGGGTTTCCTTGGTTTCGCTTTCGGTCGGTTCAATCAGCATGGCACCATGTACAACCAGAGGGAAATACATGGTCATGGGATGATATCCTTCATCGATCATGGCTTTTGCCAGATCCAGAGTCGTAACACCTGTGTCTTTAAGCGTACTGTCGTCAAACAAGGCTTCATGCATGCAGACACCATCAAAAGGGGAATGCAGAACGTCGTTAAGGCCTGCCCGGACATAGTTAGCGTTCAGAACAGCATCTTCGGCAATCTGCCTCAGACCATCAGAACCGTGGCTCAGCATATAAGCAAGCGCCCGGATAAACATGCCCATCTGGCCATGGAACGCCTTCATACGACCGAAACTGTCACCTGCTTCACCATCCACATGTTCCTGCAGGACAAACTCCCCATCCTTTTCCGCAACGTAAGGAACAGGTGCAAAAGGCGCCAGAGCTTCCGACAGCACAACAGGACCAGAGCCCGGACCACCGCCGCCATGCGGCGTGGAGAATGTTTTATGCAGGTTAATATGCATGGCATCGACCCCGAGATCCCCCGGCCGTGTCCGACCCAGGATCGCGTTCAGATTCGCGCCGTCACAATAGAAATAACCACCGGCATCATGAACCAAATCGGCGATCTTCTTTACGTCATTTTCGAACAGGCCGCAGGTATTCGGATTGGTCAGCATAACACCAGCGACATCAGGTCCGAGTTTGGCTGCAAAAGCATCCATATCCATACGACCGTCTTCACGCGCCGGCACCGGATCAACTTTATAGCCGCAAAGTGCAGCGGTTGCCGGATTGGTGCCATGGGCTGATTCCGGCACAAGAATACGGGTCCGGTTTTGTCCCTTCGCCTCATGAGCTGCCTTGATTGCCATAACACCGCACAGCTCACCATGGGCGCCGGCAGCAGGCGACATGGCGACAGCCGGCATACCGGTGATGGTTTTCAGCCAGTGAGCCAGATCATGGATCAGCCCAAGAGCACCCTGCACCGTACTGGTCGGCTGCATCGGGTGGATATCACCAAGCCCTGTCATCCGCGCGGCTTTTTCATTGATGCGAGGATTATGCTTCATGGTGCAGGAGCCCAGCGGATAGAAACCGGCATCAATGGAGTAGTTCTGACGGCTGAGCCTGACATAATGCCTGAGCACCTGAGGTTCAGACAGATCCGGTAGCCCCGGTGCCTGTTTTCTCTCCAGTCCGCCAAGGCGGCTTTTAGCCTGTTTGGCTTCTGGGAGATCCACACCTTTGCGACCTGTAACACCCTGTTCAAAAATCAGCGGCGTTTCCAGGTTAAGAGCCTTGTTACCGGTGAAGGTAGCTTGCCCCGGATCTTCATTAAGCTCACCAGGGCTGGTGGGACGTCCAACATTATTCAGCATCAGACAACCTCCTTTAAAGCGGCGATCAAAGAAGCCACATCTTCATCACTATTTGTTTCGGTTACCGCAACCAGCATGAGATTGGCAAAGTCGGGATTTCCGGGGATCAACCTGGAAACCGGAACACCACACAGAATGCCCTGTTCCGCCAGAGCTTCAACAGCGTCTTCTGCCGCCCCCGGCAACTTCACGGTAAACTCGTTAAAGAAGGTGTCGTTCAAGACTTCAACCCCCTCTATGCCTTCCAAAGCCTCTGCAAGAGACGCGGCGGCGGCATGATTGATGTTCGCCAACTCTGCAAAGCCTGTTTCACCCAGCAAACTCATGTGAATACTGAAAGCCAGAGAACACAGACCGGCATTCGTACAGATGTTACTGGTCGCTTTTTCCCGGCGAATATGCTGTTCCCGGGTTGACAGGGTCAGAACGAACCCGCGTTTTCCTTCCTGATCCGTTGTTTCACCGCACAGCCGTCCCGGCATTTGCCGGACATATTTCTGACGGGTTGCCAGAAGGCCGACATAAGGACCACCATAGGACAGGGGAACACCGATGGACTGCCCTTCACCTACAACAATGTCAGCACCCATTTCACCCGGGGATTTAACAGCCCCCAATGACACAACTTCGTTTACCACAACAATCAGCAAAGCACCGACTTCGTGGCACTTCTCAGCAAGGTCGGATAAATCCTGCAGGCGGCCAAAGAAGTCAGGGTTCTGGACAACCACACAGGCAATATCCTTATCGAGATGAGCAGAAACATCCTCATTCTTCATCGGTGATATTTCCAGCTCACCCGCACTAAATTCCGTATATTGCAGGGTTGTCTGGGTAACCTCCCGATATTGCGGATGCAGATTGCCGGACAGTAAGGCTTTCTTGCGTCGTGTCACCCGGCAGGCCATCAGAACGGCTTCCGCGCAGGAAGTAGCACCGTCATACATGGAGGCATTGGCAACTTCCATCCCGGTGATCATCGCGACCTGTGTCTGGAACTCAAACAACGCCTGCAGTGTTCCCTGGCTGATTTCCGGCTGATACGGTGTGTAAGCCGTCAGAAATTCAGATCGCTGGATCAGGTGATCCACCACCGACGGAACATGGTGGCGATAGGCTCCGGCGCCAAGAAAAGAAGGCGCAGCAGAGGGAGACAGGTTTCGGGAGCCATAGGACTGCATCTGTTTGTCCACAGACATTTCAGGCGCATGCTTTGGCAGATCCAGAAGGCCTTTCAGTCGGGCCTCTTCCGGGATATCGACGAAAAGATCGTCAACCGACCCCACGCCAATTTTCTCCAACATCGCCTTCCGCTCTTCGGCGGTGTGCGGCATATATCTCATTCTTACAGACCTTCGATAAAGGATTTATAAGCGTCTTCATCCATCAGTTCTTCGAGCTGGGCTGAATCGGAGATTTTGATTTTTGCAAACCAGCCCTTTCCGAAAGCATCCTCATTGACCAGGGAGGGCTCTCCTTCCAGGTCTGCATTGACGTCGACGATTTCCCCGGTGATCGGTGCGTAAACTTCCGATGCCGCTTTCACGCTTTCCACAACGGCCAGCTCATCACCCTGGCCAAGATCGGCACCGACTTCCGGAACTTCGACAAAAACCACATCGCCCAACTGCTGCTGCGCATAGTCGCTGATGCCGACGGTTGCAACATCGCCGTCAACGGAAACCCATTCGTGATCTTTGGTATATTTCATGCTCATTTTTACATTCCCAGACTTGAAGTGTTTAGAGTGTGTTGTCTTTAGGAGGGATCATTAACCCCGATAATATCTCTGTTCGACAAAAGGCATTTTTACGACTTTTGCTGCCCGGGCTTTCCCCCGGACCATCAATTGAATATCTGTTCCCACGGCAGCGAGAGACAGCGGGACATATCCCATTGCGATCGGTGCCTGCAGGCTGGGGGCAAAACCACCCGATGTCACTTCACCGACAATATTGCCATCCATATCAGCGATTTCCGTATGTTCCCGTGCCGGAGCCCGACCTTCCGGCAGAATACCAACCCGCTTCATGGCGGGTTTGTTGGCGATCTCGCTGACAATAACATCTGCCCCCGGGAAACCGCCTTCTTCACGCCGTCTTTTGCTGATCGCCCAAAGGAGACCCGCCGATACCGGTGTTGTTTCTGTTGTCAGATCATGACCGTAAAGGCACAGCCCGGCTTCTAGACGCAGGGAATCACGAGCCCCCAATCCAATGGGAGCCACATCCTCCTCTGCCAGCAGAGAACGGCAAACGACAACAGCACTCTCTTCGGGGATAGAGATCTCATACCCGTCTTCACCCGTATACCCGGATCGGGTGACAAAGCACGGAACACCGGCAATATCCAGTTCCCGGTAACTCATAAAAGGCATCGTCGCCACATCCCCGTTGAAGCGAGCCAGAACAGCCGCCGCTTTGGGTCCCTG
>DIYE01000205.1:18699-19352 GCA_002428885.1 Alphaproteobacteria bacterium UBA6062 | reverse complement strand
AAGAGCGACCAGCGCCCGGTTCTTAAGTTCAGTAACGGTTGCTTCACCGGCCAGGCCTTCCGTCAGGATACCGATATCCTGTTCCTTACAGGCTGCGTTCACGACGACGAAAAGATCATTGTCCCGACGGGTGATAATCAAATCGTCCAGAATCCCGCCCTTTTCGTTGGTAAAAAATGCATAGCGCATTTCACCAGGAGCCAAGGCCTGGATATCACCGGGAACAAGTTTTTCGATGGATTTAGCAGGATCAGCACCAGTGATAACAACCTGCCCCATATGAGATACATCAAACAAACCGGCGGCTTCCCGGGTATGCAGATGTTCCTTCATAATGCCGTCAGGATATTGCACCGGCATGTCATAGCCGGCGAACGGAACCATTTTGGCGCCTAATTCTACGTGGAGATCGTAAAGGACAGTCCGATACGTCGCTGTTATTTCACCCATAATATCTCTCATTCCCGCAAAGAGGTTCCTGCTTAGATACGGTTGTATCCGAGCGACCCCCTCTGTCTTAAGGACCTGAGAGATTTGGCAGCGACAGCCTTATCGGCTTTCGAGCTTACCCCTTCGGTGAAACCGGAATATCGGTTTGCTTTCCAGAGTTCCATCCCCCTGCGGTCCGGGTGCCTGAGAGTTTCCGGGGCGGT
>DIYE01000205.1:0-18617 GCA_002428885.1 Alphaproteobacteria bacterium UBA6062 | reverse complement strand
CCGGGGCGGTTGCTCCTTCGGCGACAGCCTGCTGCTGTCTCTCCCGCAGGGATCATCTGTATGAAGCTGAGATAATAGTGATGCTTTCCAATCTGTCAAATAATGAAAATGTCAGCATTAAAAATCCTGATTTTTTGGCCCTTTCTCAACATGCGTCATCATGTCGCGACATCTATTGTAGTTTACTTACCTTGTATTAACCAATTAGGACGAGTATGGACGGCAAGTATAAATATTACGGTGTTCCTAAAGAATGAAACCTACCATCCCCCCAACCGGGCATGAGAGGGTTTTGGGTGACAAAGAAATTATCGTCAGCAAAACCGATCTCACCGGTAAAATTACATATGCCAACAAAAAATTCCTTGAAATATCAGGCTTTTGCGAGGAAGAAGTTGTCGGCATTCAGCACAATATAATCCGACATCCTGACATGCCTCGAGTCGTTTTCAAGTTTCTTTGGGAAAGGCTGAAAAGAGGTGAAGAAGTTTTCGCCTATGTCAAAAACCTGTGCAAAAGCGGGGATTATTACTGGGTTATCGCTCACGTAACCCCTTCGATATCCGAAACAGGAGAGGTGCTTGGCTATCACTCCAATCGTAGAGCGGTAAACCCCTCCATCATTGAAACGGTGATTGCTCCCCTATACGCAAAGCTTACACAATATGAAGCATCCGGCGGCTCTCCCAAACAAGCACTGGAAGTGTCTCACAATATCTTCAAATCCTATATCGACGAGCAGGGAGGCAACTATGATAACTGGCTCTTCTCTCTTTAAATCCACGACCCTCGTTGCTTGCACGGCTCTCCTCACGGCTGGAATCATGAGTCTCTATCAGATGTCCGGTAACTCCTTCTCAATTCTATCCCTCATTTCCCTTCTTCTGATCTCTATTCCCACCCTTCTTGCTTTACGGCTCAAAGGGCAGAAGGCAAAAGCCGAAAAAGAACGGGATAATATGAGACTGATGCTGGAGGCCCGAGCCGGTGACATGGGAAGCTTCTCATCCGGAAGCTCCGACAATGAAGAAGAAATCCGCAATATTGAAGAAATTTGCCAGCGCCTTGCCAAAGGAGACTTTGAAGCTCGAATCATTGGCATTGAGACAGCCAGCCCTTTTACCAACATGAAATGGGCCATTAACGAGCTTGCGGACAGAACCGACGCCTTCATGCGTGAAGCCGCCGCCTCCATGGAACACGTCGCCGACCAGAAATATTACCGCCGCATCATCGAAAAAGACATGAGCGGCTCTTTCAAGCGAACCGCACATGTCATCAATCAATGTACGGAAATGTTTGCCAAAAAGGCAGCCGACTTTGAAACAGTTATCGAACAGTTCGAAGGTAAGATCGGTACTGTATCGACCTCTATTTCCGAAACATCTCAGCTGCTTCAGAATTCTGCCAACTCCATGCTCAACAACGCAAACAGCACGGCCGAGCAGGTGGAAAAGGTCAGCAATGCCGCGGTAAGCGCGTCGTCAAGCGTGCAAACGGTGGCCAGTTCTGCTGAAGAAATGTCTGCATCCATTCAGGAAATCGGTCGCCAGGTTCATAATTCCCTGGATAATACAAATACAGCAAGCCAGATGGTTGAAAGCGGCAACACCAAGATCAGAGGGCTTGCCGATGCAGCACAATCCATTGGCGAGGTGGTAAAACTGATTGAAGATATCGCCAGCCAAACCAATCTTCTGGCACTCAATGCCACCATCGAGGCTGCGCGTGCCGGAGACGCCGGCAAAGGTTTCGCCGTTGTTGCCAATGAGGTTAAGAATCTCGCCAACCAAACAGCAAAGGCAACAGAGGATATCAGTTCTCAGATTGTCGATATCCAGAACGCAACTTCAGAAGCCGTTGAGTCCATGGAAACCATCAATACGACTGTTGATGATATTAATAACGCAGTAACCGCGATTTCATCCGCTATGGACGAACAGAATACGGCAACGCGGGAAATTGCACAGAGTGTCCTCAGCGCGTCGGACAACACACAGTCTGTTTCGAATAATATTTCGACTGTGCAATCTTCGGCAGAAGAGACATCCAAGACCAGCTCCGGCCTCTTATCGGAAGCCAATATGCTACAGGAACATTCCCTGGGTCTTCAGCAAAATGTCGCAGATTTTCTGGGACAGGTCAGAAAAGTCGTGTAACCAAAAAGATCAGGGCTTTTGCCCTGATCTACTATTTTCCTAATTCGCTTCCTTGCGGTTATAAGCCAACTGTTCCGGCGTTAACTGAAAACCAAGTACAATTGTATAGCTGCGCCCGGTCCGCCCTGCGGGAAGTGGTATCCGCTGAACAATTTCTTCCTGAACAGCACCTCGTCTTTTGCCTTCCGGCACCTCAATCGGGCTCTTCAGAACTTTCTTGTTCAGGATGCGCTTATCCTGATCGGCAATAGCAACGAAAAACGGGAATTCATGGCTTTGGCTGGTTGCTGCCGGTCCTTTAATGGCTCCAATCCGCAAAACAAGCTCAACAACCAGCAGGCTATCGTCATCTTCGTAAAAGCACTCGCCGCTAAACGGAGCGATAACGCCTTCATATAAGACATCGACAAGATCTCTTCCCGGCCCTTCCCGAAATGCCGTAATTGTATCAGCATTCGGCAGAACCGAAACCCTTGGACAAGGCAGCGGTGTTTTATCCGCATTAAACAGATCGCTCAGCCCTGTATCTATTGACCCACTACAACCTGACAGGATGGAAAGTGCGGTTAGTCCGGCTATCAGTTTTCCCTGCTTAAAAAAACGCACCATTCCTCACTGTTCTTTCTTCTGCACCGTTCACCTAATGTACGCTTCAATGCGCCTGGCTCTGGTATTAAGGGATAAAATCCTGTACTAATGCGCCGAATTTAAGATGGACAGGATTTTTTGGCAAGCGACACTGCCAATAGTGACTTATTATTCTGACAAAATCAGATATTTGTCCTTCCTGGCATAGAAGAAAATCGATTCCTGCCAGAAACGCGTTATTTATGAGTGTACGGCCTAAAGGTTGACGTATGACAAAGCAGAAACGGACATTGTTGCTGGCGGCACCACGGGGCTTCTGCGCCGGGGTTGATCGTGCCATACAGATTGTTGAAAGAACACTCGAGAAATATGGAGCCCCCGTTTATGTGCGTCACGAAATCGTCCATAACCGCTACGTGGTCGAGAATCTCGAAAAGAAAGGCGCGGTCTTTGTTGACGAACTGAAAGACGTTCCAAAAGGTGTACCGGTTATTTTTTCTGCCCATGGTGTTGCCAAAGCAGTTCCCAAGGAAGCCGAGAGCCGGAATATGTTTTTCATCGATGCCACCTGCCCGCTCGTCAGCAAAGTGCATCGGGAGGCCGAACGCCATGAGAAGGACGGACATGAAATTGTGCTGATCGGGCATAAAGGTCACCCGGAGGTCATTGGCACAATGGGCCAGCTTGCGGATGGCGAAATCAGCCTTATTGAAACCGTTGAGGACGCGGAAGCGTTCGAGCCGAAAAAACCCGGCAGAAACCTCGCCTATCTCACACAAACAACTCTGTCTGTTGATGAAACACGGGACATAGTTTCTGTTCTGAACCGCCGTTTTCCTTCAATCTCGGCCCCCAAGAAGGAAGATATCTGCTACGCGACTACGAACCGGCAGGCCGCCGTAAAGGACCTGGCGGATGAATGTGACGGCATTCTGGTCATCGGAGCTCCGAATTCTTCCAATTCAATGAGGCTGGTAGAAGTTGGTAAAAAAGCCGGTTGTAAATCCGCTCATATGGTTCAACGTGCCACGGACATCCCCTGGAACGCCCTGGAAGCCTGCAAAACGATCGGTATAACGGCAGGCGCTTCCGCTCCTGAAACGCTGGTCGAAGAAGTCATTGATGCATTCGCGGAACGTTTCGAAATAACCGTTAGTGAAATCACGACAAGCGAAGAACAGGTTACTTTCAAGCTTCCACGTGTCCTTGAAAAGAAGGCATGACCTTTCAGTATCCTTTTAACGCCCGCATTCAGGATTATTCATGGCTGTTTATACTGATATCTCCGATGACGAACTCGATTCTCTTCTGGAAACTTATTCAATCGGTGAAGCTCTTTCATGCAAAGGAATTGCTGAAGGTGTGGAAAATTCCAACTTCCTCCTGCATACAGAGCTCGGCCACTACATCCTCACCATTTACGAAAAACGGGTGAACGAACGGGATTTGCCTTTCTTTCTAGGCTTAATGGAGCATCTGGCAGACAAACAGTTTGTTTCACCAAGGCCTCTACTGACGAAAGACGGACAATCACTGACAAGCGTTGCCGGAAAACCTGCTGCCATTATCGAATTTCTTGAAGGTCGTTCGATCAGGAGAATCACACCGGATCACTGCGAACTGCTTGGCAAAGCCCTTGCAGGCCTTCATCTTGCTGCCACGGATTTCGAGATTTCACGCCCCAATTCTCTCTCGATTACCAGTTGGCGCCCGCTTTTCGAAGCCAGCATTTCAAGTGCTGCAGGCTCCCCCGTCCGCGAAGCGGTTGAGATTGCCGGTGAACTGGATGAACTGGAGACGCAATGGCCTTCAAATCTTCCCCAAGGGGTTATTCACGCTGATCTTTTTCCGGACAATATCTTTTTCCTGAATGACAGGGTCAGTGGCGTCATTGATTATTATTTCGCCTGCAATGACTTTCTGGCTTACGATATCGCCGTCTGCCTGAATGCCTGGTGTTTTGAGTCAGATGCGAGTTTCAACATTACAAAGACACGGAAATTACTGAAAGGATATCATTCCGTTCGTAAAATCCTGCCGGAGGAAATGGAAGCACTTCCGCTGCTCAGCCGGGGGGCTGCGCTTAGATTTTACCTGACCCGCCTATACGACTGGATCAATCAGGTAGAAGGGGCGCTCGTAAAACCAAAAGATCCCGGCGAATATCTGAAAAAGATCAGATTCCACCGGGATGTTAAGTCCGTAACAGCCTACGGGATCGATAAAGAGCTTAGCTGAGACCGGCTTTAGTCAAACAGGGCGTCAATTTCATCCTGAGAAATTTCATGACCTTCGACAGTCGGACCACTCAGTTCAACGTCACCATCCATACGGGTCGGCTCTGCGACAGCCTGCAGGTCATCCAACTCACCTTCACCACCCAGAATGTCGATCATTGCAGCAATGCGATCTTCCACGAATTTGAGTGTTCCAACAACCTTTGAAATCCGCTGACCGGTAATGTCCTGAAAGTTACAGGCTTCATAGATCTTCATCACGGCATTACTGATGCCTTCAGTAATCTCGAGTTCATCCGGATCGGTTGCGTTCAGTTGCAGACTTTCATTCTTGTCTTCGATAATTTCCACGGCTTCAAGAATGGAGTTTGTGGCATTTTCCGTATCGCCGACAACCGCATCAAGCTGATCGGTCATGGCATGGATCTTCGGTCCCGTTTCATGGGCATTCAAGGACGCGATTTCGCGGCGGGTTTCAAGAATAACGCGGGACAGTTCCTCAAGCTCGCTTTTGAGCAGGATAGATTCTCCAAATTCCTTTTTGAAATCCTCCATAACGGCTTCATTAACAGCTGCCGCTGCTTCCGCGTTACCGCTACCGGCATTCGCGATATCATCCCGGATGGAATTGATGGCTTCCAGCAATTCACTATACTGATGCTGGCTGATCCCCTCACCGACGACTTCCTGTGCGCTTCCGGATCCATCTTTCTGGAGCTGTCTGATTTCTGCAGAAAATACCTTCTTTTGCGTCATGCTCATCGGGGCTCCCAACTCTTACACACCATCACGGACATTGTTTGAAGTCAGCATCCTGCCCTTAACCACCTAATATTCAGTTAATCAGATCAAATTTTACGGAATGCATTTCATGAAAGCTGTGATAGACAGGCCCCTTCACATCATTCTTGGAAATAGGGGCTGTTTTGGTACAGGAAAAAATTACGATATATACAGATGGTGCCTGTTCAGGAAATCCGGGTCCCGGCGGCTGGGGTGTTCTGCTGGAGTATAAAGGCACATCCAAAGAACTTTGCGGCGGCGAAGCAGACACAACGAATAACCGTATGGAACTTACAGCAGCGATACAGGCCCTTCAGGCACTGAAGCGCCCTTCAAAGATCGACCTGCATACGGACAGTACCTATGTGAAAGATGGCATCACCAAATGGATGACGAACTGGAAAAGAAACGGTTGGAAAACAGCGGCCAAAAAGCCGGTTAAAAACCAGGATCTTTGGATGATGCTCGATGATGCGATCGCCAGACATGACATCGACTGGCATTGGGTCAAAGGACATGCCGGTCACCCCGGCAATGAAAAAGCGGACGACCTTGCCAATCAGGGCATGGATACCGTCCGCTCATAAATGAGGCGGGGAAGGAACCTTCCCCTCCTTAACCTGATAATCAGATTTGTCCGACAAGGGTTTCCGCGTCGGAAACTTCAAAACCACCTGTTTCTTCAAGGTTAAGCTGGGACACCTTTCCATTATCAATCAGCATTGAATAGCGGCGGGACCGAACACCAAGGCCGGCACCTGACGCATCAAACTCCAGATTCATAGCTTTTGTAAAAGCTGCATCCGGGTCAGCAATCATGCGGATATTCCCTGCGCTGTGGTCCTTACCCCAGGCCGCCATGACAAAGGGGTCGTTCACGGAAAGGCAAACAACAGTATCGACGCCTTTCGCCTTAAGTGCATCCATATTGTCAACAAATCCCGGAAGATGTTTGGCGGAACAGGTCGGCGTATAGGCCCCGGGTACCGCAAACATGGCGACTTTCTTGCCGCCAAAAAGATCCGCCCCTGAAACTTTCGCCGGACCACTTTCCGTCATTTCCATCAAATCGATATCTGGCAGTGTGTCGCCTACTTTGATTGTCATGCCTAATTCCCTATTTTCTCTAGTTCGGATGCAAGATATTTAACACAGATCTGTCCTGTAAAGACAGGCCTATGACCTCTTATCTATTTAACCGTTATTTGTCCCTCGACAGCAAGCCCCTTGTCTAAAAAGGTCGCCATGAAGATACGTCCAGATAAGGTATCATTCTTTCGAACAACATCCGCGGTAACATCAAAGACAGCGCGTTGGCCGCCATTTTCAAGATAAACGGACTTTATTTCAAAGAAATCTCCCTCCTCGCCTTCAAGGATGAGAGACGGATCAGTGAGAGGGGCATCGGCATCATAAACCAGTTTAATCCGGTCATTTTCCATGCTGACGGCCGATATCTCATTGATCGCTTTTGATGTCTTCAGGTCTTCCGGAACCAGCATACGTGATTTTGCAATCAGTACAGCATCCGCGGAAGAAGTTGGTTGCCCCGCCGGGATGTGAATCTCTACCGTCTTGCTGATAGGTATACAGACCTCTTCACAGACACCGTAAAACAGCTTCAGGCGGGCTGTCATCGCTTCCCCTGTACGGATGGGACGAACGCGCAAAGGAAATATAACATCGCCCTCATACCCCCAAGTCTTCAGGCCCAGGGTATCAAAAGAAATGGGACGCGGCCATTCCACGTCAACAGCGTGTATATTCTGGGATGCCGACCAATCAAATTGTGGAGGGATGCCGGTATCTCCGGGTGTCCTCCAGTAGGTTTTCCATCCTTCTTCCAGACGGATATGCAATCCCAGTAGAATTTCATCAGACTGACCTGTCGCTGTTTGAGCGGACATCAGTCTGGCATCAGACACATCTGGCGGCCCGGCAACAGCGCCTTTGATCCCGTCGGTTAAGATCAGGAAAGCCGCCAAAACGGAAAAAAGCTGAGAAATCTTCTTCATTTTTCAATAACCTGTTACCAGATTAATATTTATGCAGTTCATTTTGATATAAATATAAGGCAATTCAATCTTCTTTCATGTCACATTTGCTTTAACGGTATCGTGAAACCAGAAACGGATTTCGAGAGGAATGACGGAAAAGAAAATAGAGAGTGGATATCTGGAAGGCCAGATTCTCATCGCCATGCCGACGATGTCGGATCCACGCTTCAAAAAAACGATTATCCTGCTTTGTTCTCATTCAGCCGAAGGCGCCATGGGAATCGTCCTCAATAAAAATCTCAATATACTGTCCTTTGATGACCTTCTGGGCCAGTTGGATATTACATCAGTAGAGGGATCTGAGGACCGGATCATCCATTTTGGCGGCCCTGTCGAAACAGAACGAGGGTTCGTCCTGCATTCCACGGACCTCATCCATGAAACCAGTATTATGGTCGGAGACGGGATCGCTCTTACTGCAACGCTCGATATGCTGCAAAGCATGGCTGAAGGCAATGGCCCCAACGACAGTTTTCTGGCACTGGGCTATTCCGGATGGGGGCCAGGTCAACTGGAACAGGAAATCCAGGACAATGGCTGGCTGGTGGTGGAAGCTGACAGCAATCTGGTATTCAGGGGTGAATTGGACGACAAGTGGCAGGCAGCCATTAACAAGTTGGGATTCGACCCCGGCCTCCTGTCAAGCGATCTTGGTCACGCGTGATGTTCCGCCTCCAATAGGGTCGGAATTCAGAATCGCGTAAAGCAGGTGGTCTCGCCAGACACCATTTATACACAGATATTCGCGTGCTCGACCTTCAGGCTTAAAGCCCACTTTTTCAAGGAGGGAAGCACTCGCATTATTCTCAGGCACACAGGCGGCTTCTACCCGTCGTAATCCATACTGATCGAACAAATTGGGAATAAGACCGCACAGGCTTTCAGACATATACCCCTGCCGGGCATAGGGCTCACCGGTCCAGTACCCAATAGTGCCGGTTTGCGCAACGCCCCTTCGGATATTACTGAGGGTCACACTGCCGATCAGTTGATTGTCTTCTTTACGGAAGATAAAAAAGGCAAAGCCGGAATCTTCTTTTGAATCACGGGCATATTGCCTCAAACGTGCCCGAAAATTGGTTTTACTAAGGGAATCATGGGACCAGATGGGTTCCCAGGGGATCAGATAGTCACGGCTCATCTGGCGCACATGAGCCCAGGCCTGCCAATCAGACAGCCTGGGGTAACGGATATAGAGTCTTTCCGTCTCTATGGGTTTCTTTGAGCCAATATAGAGTATTCTGTCAATCACGCCTTCATCGCCTGACCGGCTCTTTCGCCTCCGGTAGAGTTGCAGTAATTATCTATCTAATCTCTTATCCTGAAAATCTTGCAGCAAACCGGTCGAACGGATCAAGACTTTTAATCGGCCCCAGTGCCGCCAGACTGGGACGGGCACCACTGAACAGGCGGTTTGCCAGTGATGTGAGCTGCGCTGGCGTCACAGATTCAATTTTTTGTGTAATCTCCGATGTGGAAACAATCCGGTCATAAATAAGCAGTTGCCGTGCATGAACCTCACAGCGTGCGGCGGGATTTTCCTGCCCCATCAGCAGGCCTGCCTTATGCTGGGCTTTGGCTCGTGCCAGCTCCGCTTCGGTAATTTCCTCAGTGACCTTAATCAGTTCATCGCAAATCACCTGCCCCAATTCACCGATCTGCTGCTCCCCTGTTCCCGCATAAACGGTGAACAGGCCGGAATCCGCAAAAGATGATGAAAAGGAGAAAACAGAATAACAAAGTCCTCTTTTTTCCCTCACCTCCTGAAATAGTCGCGACGACATGCCGCCGCCCAACAGACCGGAAAGGATTTGAACCGCATAAAAATCATCATCCTGATAGGACAGCCCCGGCACGGAGAGAGCAAAATGGACCTGCTCCAGATCCCGTTCTTCCCGGTACTCACCGCCTGTATAGGACGCAGCTTCCATATCTGTCGCGCCGTCAAGCGGCAAGTCAGAAAAACAGGCTTCCGCATGTGCCACAAGCTCATCATGATCAACAGCGCCGGAAGCACTCAGAACCATCTTGGAGGCGAGATATCGGTTTTTCATATAATCCGAAACCGTCTCCCGGCTGAAACCGCGAACCCGTTCCGCTGTTCCCAGAATTGACCTGCCTACTGCTTGGCCGGCATAGGCTGTTTCCTGCAGGTGATCGAAAATGATATCATCCGGCGTATCGTTGGTTTGCCCGATTTCCTGAACAATCACTTCCTTTTCCCGCAGAAGCTCTTCATCCTCAAAAATGGAATGCTGCAGAATATCGCCCAGGATATCAGTCGCCAGAGGCACGTCATCTTTCAGGACCCGTGCGTAATACGCCGTCTGATCACGGCTGGTATAAGCGTTCAGATGTCCGCCGACAGCTTCGATACTCTCTGCAATATCCAGAGCACTGCGGCTTTCTGTCCCTTTAAAGGCCATATGCTCCAATACATGGGAGATACCGTTTTCTTCAAGGCTCTCATGACGGGCACCCGTGTCTACCCAGATACCAACGGCTGCTGTTTCAAGGGACGGCATGGGATCCGAAACAACCCGCATACCATTTTCCAGCGTGGAAACCTTAAGGTTCATACAATAACTTTCTATCAGGCAGCGTCCAGAATACGCGCTCTTTCCTTTATATAGGTCTGAAGCGTCGCAAGATCATTAGGCAACTGTACCAATCTTTCTTCGCGGCCGAACAGATCCGCCATATGAGACGGCAGTTCGGGATGAATAGAGGTTGCTTTCTCGACGGCGGCCGGGAATTTTGCCGGATGAGCCGTTGACAAGGTCACCATGGGCACCGTCTGATCCCGCCGACAGTCTGAGGCGACTTTGAGGCCTACTGCGGTATGGGGATCTACCAGTTTAGCGCTTTCCGCCAGCGTCTGACGGATGGTCTCAAGCGTCTCCTGCTCATCACAGCGTCCTGCTGAAAAGACCGCTTCATTAAGCTGTGCCATATTGACGGAAAAGCCACCCTCTTCATCCAACTGGCGCATCAGTTCCTTAATATCCGCACCATTTCGCCCATAGATCTCGAACAAAAAGCGCTCGAAGTTACTGGATACCTGGATATCCATGCTCGGGCTGATGGTCGGATCTACACCTTCCTTTATATATTTACCGGTGTTGAAGAAGCGAGACAGAATATCATTGCGGTTTGTCGCAACAATCAGTTGATCAATGGGCAATCCCATTTTCGATGCACAATAACCGGCATAGATATCGCCAAAGTTACCGCTTGGCACCGAGAAGGACACCGGCCTGTCCGGTCCGCCCAGGCTAACCGCGGTCGTAAAGTAATAAACGATCTGAGCCATGACGCGGGCCCAGTTAATGGAATTGACGGCAGAAACCCCGAGCTGATCCCGGAAATCATGATCATTGAACAGAGCTTTGACCATCGCCTGGCAATCATCAAAATCCCCTTCGATAGCGATGTTATAAACGTTGCTGTCCAGAACTGTTGTCATCTGGCGGCGCTGTACCTCGGAAACCCGACCGGCCGGATGAAGAATAAAGATATCGACGGCATCCCGTCCTTTGCAGGCTTCAATGGCAGCAGATCCCGTGTCACCGGACGTCGCTCCAACAATGGTAACTTTCTTGCCCTGACGGCCCAAAAGATGATCATACAGAAGGCCAAGCAGTTGCAGCGCTACATCCTTAAAGGCAAGAGTGGGGCCGTGATACAGCTCCATCAGGAAATCATTATCATCCAACTGCGACAAGGGAACGACCGCTTTATGGGCAAAAGAACCATAGGCCTTTTCCGTCATTGCCCGGAACTCATCCGGCTTTATACAATCTCCCAGAAAAGGTTGAAGGATCAGCGCCGCCGCTTCCGCATAGGTCTTACCGGCAAGGGTACGGATATCGTCCTTTGACATCTGCGGCCAGGTTTCAGGCACGTACAGCCCGCCATCCCGGGCCAGACCTGTCAGAACCACATCTTCAAAATTCAAAACCGGCGCGTCCCCGCGCGTACTGATATATCGCACCGTTTTTCTCCCTTTAGAGCGACTAACGTCAGGCTATCGGTGGCAGAGCTCTGTAGAAGCTCTTTTTTATACCCATTTTTCCTTATTTCACAGGAGATTCAGTCTTCGAGATATCGCTTTTTAAGATGGTTTTTGAAGGCATCTGTCTTCAATACACTTCCTGTAGCATCCTGCATCAGTTCATTCGTCGATTTTAAACTGCCGAACTGGTGTATATTGGTTCTCAGCCAGGTCATCAACGGCTCAAACTCCCCGGATCGGATTGAGGTTGCAAAGTCCGGAATAGCTTGCCGGGCCTCCGCAAAAAGCTGTGCTGCAGCCAGGGCGCCCATCGTATAGGTGGGGAAATATCCGATCGCTCCGCCAGGCCAGTGAATATCCTGCAGACATCCAAGCTTGTCGTTGGGCGGCGTGATACCGAGCAGTTCCTGCATCCCTTTATTCCAGGCGCCCGGCAGATCACTAACGGCCAGATCCCCGCTTAGCAACGCTTTTTCAAGTCGGTACCGCAAGATCACATGCAAAGGATACGTGGCTTCATCCGCATCCACCCGGATAAATCCTTTCTCCACATGATGATAAAGCCGCATCAGATTATCATCCGTCCAGTTAGCCCCTTCTCCTTTGAAAGCTTTACGGATCAGGGGCAAGGCATAAGACAGAAATTCCGGACTACGGGAAAGCTGCATTTCGACCAGCAGGGACTGGCTTTCATGAATAGCCATTCCCCTCGAACGACCAACAGGCTGATTACGCCATTTAACCGGCAGGTTCTGCTCATAAAGAGCATGTCCGGTTTCATGCAGGGTTCCCATCAGGCTCTGGGTGAAATCTCCATCTTCATACCGGGTCGTCAACCGAACATCGTCGGGTGTTCCGCCGGTAAAAGGATGGTGACTGGTGTCCAGACGCCCCCGGTTAAAATCAAACGTGAGAGCCGTCATAAATCCTTCGCCCAGATCCCTCTGAAGGGATCTGTCGAACGGGCCTTCCGGATGCTCAAAAGAACCGGACTTTGCCTGTTTCTCAAGAACCTCTTCCAGGAACGACGGCAGGAATGTTCCCAGATCATCAAACAGAATATCAATCTCGGCAGACCGGCATCCCGGCTCAAACTGATCCAGTAGCGCATCATAATCGGAAAGACCAAGAACATCCGATTTAGCCCGCGCTATCTGTCGGGACAGTTTGACAATCTCGGTAAGTTCATCCTGCAACAGGGAAAAATCACTGTCTTCCCGAGCCTGACGCCAGGTCATCTCGCATTTTGACGTTGCCCGGGACATGGCCTCAACCAGATCCGCCTCGACAGCATTATCGTGACGCCAGGCGTTTCGCATTTCACGAAGGTTGGCTTTTTGCCACTCATCAAGCTCCCCGGTCTCTTCTTCTGCCTTATCCAGCAGGTCCGAAACTTCCGATCCGGTGATCAGCTCATGGATAACGGTCCCCAGAGTCGCCAGTTGCTCGGCCCGACTTTCGGCACCGCCGTCCGGCATCATAACCGCATTGTCCCAGTGCAGAATAGCTGCTCCTTCGGACAGAACAGATCGCCTGTGGAACAGTTTTTCAAGTGTAGAATAGGCTAACATTTATGATTATACGGCCTTGTCGTCCGCTCCCTGTTTCTTGGCGCGGTTCACACCGTAAATGCCGTAGATGGCCAACATGGTGCCTGCCAGTCCCAGCCAGGTAAAGAAATATTCCAAATGATTGTTTGGAATTGTGACCCGTGTCTGTCCCCCTTTTGGCCAGATGCCGGGGACTTCAAGATCATCCAGTTCAACAAAGACCGGTGCCGTTTCGAGCTTCAAATGTGCTGCCATCTGGTCGAGATCCCCATACAGCCAGACATTCGATACCGGGTTATTGTCCGGCAGGAAATCATAGCTCTTGGACCACGGTTTACGAACGACGCCCGTAAGAGGCAGGTTGCCGATCAACTGGCCTTCGGGCCGGGAGGCCGCCTCCTTTTTATGCTCTGGTACCCATCCTCTGTTGACAAGAACCATTCCGCCGCCATCTTTGCGAACGAAAGGCGTAATGATCTGGAAGCCTTTTCGTCCCTTTTTTGCATGACTGAATAGATGAATTTCTTTTTCGTGATCAAATTGACCTTCGATGGAGACCCTTCGATGTTCCCAGTCTGCAACGACAAGATCGCCCGGCGGCAGCGGGACCGCCGCTTCCGATAATCTCTCCGTCAGGTGATCTATCAGCTCCACCTTCCAGGCATAACGGTTGAGTTGCCAGATACTAAGAGACAGCAGGATAACAACAGCCGGGATCGTCATAACGGTCGGCCAGACCCCTGGAGAGAATTTTTTCATGATAGGCTGCTTGTAAAATTATAACGGTTTGCCGGAGCGCTACTCTACGGCAATTGCGGTCTGTTTTAAAGTGTGCTTTGACATTCTGTCACTGGACATGCAAACAGGCCTCCCGATATCAGAAGGCCTGTTTTATTCTTCTCCGGATCCGGCATTTGCAGGCATGCCTGTACCGGAGGACGTTTGACAAGGCGAGCCACATGACCCGCCCGGAGATCACCTGATCAGGCGCCCCACCAGTAAATGGCACCGAACAGGAACAACCAGACAACGTCCACAAAGTGCCAGTACCAGGCGGCAGCTTCGAAACCGAAATGATGTGTCGGTGTGAAATGGCCTTTCATTGCCCGGATCAGGCAAACCAGCAGGAAGATGGTTCCGATCAGAACATGGGCACCATGGAAACCGGTGGCCATGTAAAAGGTTGAAGCATAGATGCCATCCGCAAAACCAAAGGCGGCATGGGAATATTCATAGCCCTGAACAACAGAGAAAACAGCGCCCAGAATAACGGTCAGAACCAGTCCCTGAACAAGGCCCTTGCGATCGCCGTGCTGCAGAGCGTGGTGAGCCCATGTTACAGTCGTACCAGATGTCAGCAGAATCAGTGTGTTTATGAAAGGCAGACCCCAGGGATCAAAGGTTGTGATACCTTCCGGCGGCCAGACACCGCCAATCACTTCCGTCGGAAAGAAGGCCGCGTTGAAATACGCCCAAAACCAGGCCACAAAGAACATAACCTCGGACGCGATAAACATAATCATGCCGTAGCGCAGGCCGAGCTGGACAACCGGTGTATGATGTCCCTGATGTTCACCCTCTTTCACAACATCACGCCACCAGGCAAAGGCTGTGTAAAACAGCATGATCATGCCGATGGTGAACGCTACATAACCTTCTTCGTGCATGAACCGTACTGCACCGAACGCCGTAATAAAGGCGGACAGTGAAGCAAGTGCTGGCCACGGGCTCGGGTCGACGAGATGATAATCATGCTGTTTAGCGTGAGAATCTGCCATAGTTAAACTCCTGCAATCCTGCCGGGTTTTTCCCGGTTTTCTCCATAGTTACCCTTGCGGGTCAATTAGACTTAACGGCCTCACCGGCCGTCTTTTCGAGATGAGAGACCTTTTCCTCCGCTTCTTCCTCCGGCTCAATGGGGAAGAAAGTGTAGGAAAGTGTAATGGTCTGCACGTCTTTGGTATTGGGGTCGCTGGCGATTTCCGGATCCACAAAGAATGTGACCGGCATATCAACCTTTTCCCCAGGTTTCAGTGTCTGTTCCGTAAAACAGAAACAATCGATCTTTGTAAAATACTGCCCGACCTTCTGCGGCGTTACATTAAAGGACGCCGTACCGGTAATCGTCTGATCCGTCGGATTGTAGGCCTCATAGAAAGCAAGGCCCGTCTGTCCGATTTTCAACGTTACCGTTTTTTTGACAGGCTTGAATTCCCACGGCATTTTACGCGCGGTATTAGCATCGAAACCGACGGTAATTTCCTGATCCAGAATAACGTCTGGAGCGATATCGGCCTGCTGGGTTGTCCCGCCATAGCCGGTCACGCGACAAAAAAGATCATAAAGCGGCACCGCGGCATAGGCCAGTCCGACCATACCAACAACGACCCCTACAAGGGCCATAGCCAGTCTCGTTGATTTTTTTGCAGCGCTGTCAGACATCAGGCAGCTCCTGTCATTTTAACAACAGTAATGAGATAGAACAGAATGACGAGGGCGAAAAGAATACCGCCCACGACCAAATTCCTGTTCCGCATCTTTTTCCGTTCATCGTCATCAGCCATTACAGCAAGCCTTTCACGATGGTCTCGCCAAGCAGCATGGCAAAGATCAGGAACAGATACAGCAGCGAGAAAGCAAAAAGCTGCTTCGCGCTTTTCTCATCTTTCTTCAGCCAGACCTTAACGGCACCATACAGGAACAAGCCGCCCAGGATCGCCGATCCTGCCCCATAAAACACCCCGGCATATCCCAGGAAGTAGGGCATCACGGCAATCGGGAACAGAAGGATGCTATAAAAAACAACCTGACGACGGGTCGCCTCCCGGCCAGCAACCACCGGCAGCATGGGAACGCCAGCCTTGGCATAATCGATATCCCGCCACAGGGACAATGCCCAGAAATGCGGTGGCGTCCACATAAAGATGATGGCGAACAGCACGATGGATTCAATGCTGACATCACCTGTGATAGCAGCCCAGCCGATCATCGGAGGGAAAGCACCGGCAGCACCGCCGATCACAATATTCTGAGGCGTCCGGCGTTTCAGCCACATAGTGTAGATAAACACATAGAAGCCAATCGTGATGGCCAGCAGAACCGCAGCGACAAGATTGATCACCAGTCCCATCATGACCACGGAAGCAACGGACAACGTTGTCCCAACAGCCAAGGCTTCATTAGCGGTTACCCGACCGGACGGAACAGGACGGTCCTTTGTCCGCTCCATGATCTGGTCGATATCCGCGTCATACCACATATTAATGGCACCGGAAGCTCCCGCTCCGACGGCAATGCAGAGCAGTGCCGTGAAAGCCAGAACCGGATGCAAAGATCCAGGCGCTACGGCCATACCAACGAGACCGGTAAAGACAACCAGCGACATGACGCGCGGCTTGAGCAGCGCGAAATAATCACTCGCCCGCGCCGAATTTTCAGCGGCGCGGACCGTGTTGTCCTGTATCAGGCTTGTGTCAGACACAAGAAGCTCCGTTCTTACTTGATAACCGGCAGTTCATTGAACTGGTGGAACGGTGGTGGAGAGGACAATGTCCATTCCAATGTCGTTGCACCTTCACCCCACGGATTGTCCGCAGCCTTTTCACCCCGCATGAACGCATGCACGACAGTGTAAAGGAAGATGAGAACCGCAAAGGCAGATATATATGAACCGTAGGAAGCGATAGCGTTAAAGCCTGCAAAGGCATCCGGATAATCCGGAATACGCCGTGGCATACCGGCCAGTCCGAGGAAGTGCATCGGGAAGAAGATCAAATTCACCCCGATAAACGTCACCGTAAAGTGCAGCTTCGCCAGGAATTCCGAATAGGTGTAACCGGTCATTTTGCCGAACCAGTAATAGATACCGGCAAAAATCGCAAACACGGCCCCCAGGCTCAGAACATAATGGAAGTGGGCTACAACATAATATGTATCATGCAGGATCACATCCAAGCCACCATTGGCCAGAACAACACCGGTCACGCCACCAACGGTAAACAGGAAAATGAACCCTATGGCCCAAATCATCGGCGCTTTGAACTCAATGGAACCGCCCCACATGGTCGCGATCCAGGAGAAGATCTTGACACCTGTCGGCACCGCAATCACCAGAGTAGCACCCAGGAAGTAAGCCCGCGTATCAACACTCATACCAACCGTAAACATGTGGTGAGCCCAGACGATAAAGCCAACACCTCCAATAGCCACCATGGCATATGCCATACCGAGATAACCAAAGACCGGCTTGCGGCTGAAGGTTGCAACGATCTGGCTGATGATGCCGAAGCCCGGCAAAATCATGATATACACTTCCGGATGACCAAAGAACCAGAACAGATGCTGGAACAGGATCGGATCACCACCACCTTCCGGAACAAAGAAGTTCGTACCGAAGTTACGGTCTGTCAGGAGCATGGTAATCGCACCGGCCAGAACCGGCAGAGACAGGAGCAACAGGAAGGCTGTCACCAGAACGGACCAGACAAACAGCGGCATCTTGTGCATTGTCATGCCAGGCGCACGCATGTTGAAGATGGTCGTAATGAAGTTAATGGCACCCAGGATAGAGGATGCACCCGCAACGTGGAGGCTCAGGATCGCGAAATCCACCGCCGGACCAGGCTGACCAACCGAAGAAGAAAGCGGCGGGTAAATGGTCCAGCCACCACCAACACCGGTCGCACCTGCCGGACCATCCGCGAAAATGGAAATCAGCAGCAGGCCAAGGGCCGGAGGCAGAAGCCAGAAAGAAATGTTGTTCATGCGCGGGAAGGCCATATCCGGCGCCCCGATCATCAACGGAACAATCCAGTTACCAAAACCGCCGATCACGGCCGGCATGACCATGAAGAAAACCATAACCAGGCCATGGCCTGTTACGACAACGTTAAAGAAGTGGTAGTTTCCATCGAGGAACTGGTCACCCGGCATCTGCAATTCGGCACGGATGAAAACAGACATGGCACCACCGATGATCCCCGCGATAACCGCGAAGATAAGATACATGGTTCCAATGTCTTTATGATTCGTAGAATAAACCCAGCGCTTCCAGCCACTGGGAGTATGGTCATCATGAGCTGCTGCTGCACCACTTGCCATAATTCTTGCCTCTCTCTAACAGATTATTGTGTGACAGCAGATGCGTCGGCAACCTTGACGGCCGGCTCACCCGCGCTCGCGAATTCTTTTTTGGCTTCGACCAGCCACTTTTTATAGTCTTCCTTGCT